>JACPZK010000004.1 GCA_016195565.1 Nitrospirota bacterium
ACCATCAATTTCCAACGCATGCAAACACCTCCCTTCCAAATAGCTGTCTTTTTATTACTCCGCCCAGTATCCAGTCATCTCCACCTCGCTTTGCGTAGATTGTATCGTCTCCGCCTCCGGCTTCTATCCGGTCATTGCCGGTTGTGTCATAAAGCGTATCTTTCCTGTTCGGTGAGGGGTTGCTCGCATCTGTGATGATATTGCCCCAGTCGTCGTTTCGGCTCTGTATGCCCCCGGCATCGGGATCAAAATCATGCGGTGTCAAATCGCCTATGGTGGTGTTGGTGGTTACTGGATTGGAAGGGGTATCCAATAAATTTATACCAAAATCACCACTCTCAAAGTTCTCATTGAGGATGGCAATCTTAGCGTTGGTAACAGCATCGTATATAACTAAATCCGTGCCTTCTATGGTTGCTTTTATTTTTCCGTCAGGGTTTTTATAAGAACCGTCCGGTTGTTTTAAGAGGAGTTTGATTTCCTTGCCATTAACAATAACTCTGTTATCGCCTTCTTTATCTTCAATGGTATCTGTGCCGTCTCCGGTGTTGATGTAGTAGATGTCGTTGCCCGCTCCGCCCTCTATATAGTCGTTGCCTTTGCCTCCTGTTGTCTTGTCGTTTCCTTCACCACCGTAGATAACATCATTACCCTTACCGCCACTCAACATGATATCGCTACCTTTCTCACCGAAGATAAGATCGTTTTTGTCAGTGCCGGTCAACTCATCCATAATTCTGTTTTCTTCCAGATAGGCATAACTTGAAAGACCGGCTCCTACCATTACTTCTCCGTCTATGGACATGCCGACGTTTGTGGCAAAATTGGCGATAAGATAGTCTCTGGCATCCTTTATATCAGTGAGTATATCCGCATAATCGGCGTTTGCCGGCGGGTATTTGGCTTCATATGCAAGAATTGCTTTTTTATTCCATGTATACATTCTTATCACTTCTTTTGCTTCGTTGGGGTCGGTGAATGTTGCTCCAACGTCATAAAGGCCGAATAGGTGGGCCTCAGCATAACGGCGAGAGGCATGCTGTTTGTCTGCATTTGAACCGTACCTGATTTCAAACCATGCTTCGGCTCGGTTATCGTTTTGAATGGCTGCTATTGTGGATTTGATTTTCTTGCTGATTTTATCAGCCACAGGATCAACCATTGTGTAGAGCAGTGAAAGAACGGCAATCCTTTCCTTTGAATCCATAAGCTGAGAATGGCCGCCAAGGGCGATGTCTAAGGCAGTTTCGTATTTGGTCAGTTTTAGTTGAAGCAAGGTGGTTGCTGCTGGTTCGGAGGGCAGGGTTAATGTTAGCCCATTCAGCACTTCATCTTTTGTTTTCTTGCCAGCATGATAATCATTCAACAATGTTTCATCAGATGGTGACAAGGTAACATTTATACTTGCCAAATCGCTTTTTATTGTCGCAACGCTGTTTTTTAGCAAGTCGTAACCATACCCGATAGCAATACTCCAGTTTGAGTTACTATCTTTATGTGGCTTCAATCCAGAAAAATCTGTGCCATCTCTTAATGGTGCATTTTCATAACCCTTAATATTGTAATCCCTATCTTTTTGATAAGATCCATTTTGCCAATTTGTATGTAATCCCGTGAGTGCCATTTTCATTGTCCTCCTTGTTTTTTGATCTTATCTTTTATAGAATTTTCTAATTTTTCCGTATTCTTTTGAATTATATCTTCTACATAATAGTTCGAAATAGGCTTGTTCATCTGCCGCAATTTCCACGATGCTATATAATGTTCCATAATATAGGCATCAGCTCCTTCAATAAGCAATGACAAGGAAAGGTCACCGGCACTATTATTCAAAGTTATTTTTTTAATATATGGCGGAAAACAAGCTATATCACCAAACTTAACAGAGTTTATTATTTTCTCGGCATCAATCCATAAACTAATGTACGATAGCGGATTTGCACCACATTGTCCCTGTGCTCGTGCTTCATCACGTCTGATTTCAATCCTAACTGTCTTATCTTTAAGCACACATTTTTGTTTTATTGTATCGCCGGGCCATAGTAAATATAAACCATATCTCTTTTCAAGATTTTTGAGATTATTCATATTTAAAGAAAAATCTTTCTTTACAAAATCACCTATATTGGACATTCCTGTCGATTGTATCTCCAAAAATTCAACTTCCTTTGCACAAGTAATCTTTACAAAATCATAATACTCGTCTCCATAAGCTGATACTGTCATCAACATCACAAAAACTAAAGCAAAAAATACTTTCTTCATCCCGCCCTCCTTTTTTAAAAGCTATCAGCCGTCAGCTTTTAGCTGTCAGCTATTGCATATTTCGCAGTATTTAAGCACATCCTCTTATAAATCTCACCTGTCATTTTTGACAGGTCGCCTCAAGCTGCAAGTTTGAATATGCCGTTATATAGTGCCCTTCGCCCACGAAATTCTATTGAGGTTGAACCTCCATAATTAAAGAAGTGCGCGTCTTTTTTATTTGAGCCGTAGAGAAAATCATTGCCTGCTGCTCCTGATAGTAAATCTCCTTTTTCATTTATGCTCTGTGCTGTTTCTCCTGCTGCTATGATGTCTTCCATCTCTCCTTTGTTTTCTCCGAATATCTGGTCGTCTCCTGTGCCTCCTGCAAGCACGTCTACTCCGCTTCCGCCTTCTATGATGTCAGCCGCTTGTTTCGTATGCGATGATTGCATCGTTGCCTTCTCCTCCTAAAAGCCAGTTATCTCCTCCGTTTCCTGCCCAGATGCCGTCATTGCCGCTTCCGGCTTCTATTCTGTCGTTAGCAGATGTGTCACGAATAATATTTGCAGCTTCGTTTCCAGTGATGGTGTTGTTGGTTACTGGATTGGCAGGGGTGTCGAGAAGATTAATTCCAAAGCTGCTAATATCTTCTCCAAGTTCTATTATCCCACCATCTGGAAGGACTATTTTATAAGGCGACTTCTTGTTGACCGATGCCGTTCCGTCAGGCGATGTCCATTCTGCATCTCCTGATTTGTAAAATGTCTTCATTACCATCGCCTTATTATTTGCATCTACCCAGATGATTGCGTTTTCACCTTCATTATCAATAATCTTGTCATTCCCATCTCCGCTGCTGAAGTAATAGTCGTCATTGCCTGCTCCACCTTCTAATATGTCATTTCCCTTGCCGCCGGAAAGAATATTGCTTCCATTACCCAGTCCGAAAACAAGATCTGCCTTATCGGTATATTTGGAATTGTTTGCACCGGCTAAAATGACTTGACCATCAATCGTGTTCAGATTGTCGGTAGACAAACCAAGACCCTGTAAAATTGACCTGATCGTCTCCTTATAATCCGTGGAACCCGCAGAAACCGACATCGCCACTTCTTGTCTTTTGGCGGTCAAATAATTGATGATATTGTCTTTGCGGTAAGTAATTAGGTCTTTGGTAAGCTGATTGAAATCAGTGAGACTATTCGCATTAAGCATCGGTGAAATATCATAGTCCTGCAACAGTTTCACATAGGTAGAAAAAGCTACGCCGTTCCCATCTGCAAAACCTGTGGTCAATAATGTAGCTGTCGATGAAGTTTGAATCACATTGCCCTGTGCGTCAGTAGTGAAGCAATCAGAATAAATTTCAGCCATTGCCTCTGCCATCTTCTTTGCTCCGACAAGATGTGCTGCTGCCGAAATACCTGCCGCTGTCAGGGTAATCGTATCCGTACCTACTGTTTGTCCGTTGGCATCGGTATAGCTGATGGTAATAGTTTTGCCAATGAGTTGGTCAAATTTAGTGCTTGAAAAATTGGATAGGGTATTGGAATCAGACCTTACAGCATAATATTTACTGACAAAGTTTTTTCCAATATCGGGAACTCCGCTGAATTCCATGATGCCTGCCAGTTCCAGCTATAGGATTGTTCGCAACATCTGAGAGAGATTGAGGAGTGATACCAAGCAGTTGTTTGCCGATCCCATCAAAAAAGTTCATATAGTTCAGTTGATCCTTGCCAACCTGGTATATCCCGGCATAGGCGTTGTTGTATCCCCCCAATCCGCCATATTTACCGGAATTTTCCATCCATCCAAGCGCATCCATAAAGCCTATCCAGTCAGTGCGGCTCACATTGTTGTTAATGAGCACATTATTATCCGTGTAAAAATTTTGTGTTTTGCTCCAAATAATATCGCCCATGATTATTCTCCTCCTTTAGTAAGTTCTGTTAGATTGCATTGATTGTTAAGAAAAAAGTTTTTGCCGTCAGTGGTCAAAAATAATGGCCCCATCCAATATGGCAGTTCGCATTTTTTCTGGGTTGGCGGGAAACTCCAGTGTCCAAAAGTATCATCTCCCTCACGCACCCATAACGGTCTCATTGCGAAATACTTGCTGCCGTATGAATAAATAATTCCACCGCCATAAAAGTAATCTTCTATTCCGTCGAAATTTGCATCAATTATAGCGTCAACTCTACCCCATAACAACTCCGGTGGAAACTTTGTGAGTGCTTTTAGCTTTCTTAAAATCTTAGATGCTTCTTCCTCGCTATACATTTTATCCAGCGACTTACCCTCGGCAATCCACATCCTCTGGTTGTCAGGATAAGGAATGCAGACATTTAACCTGTTGTCAGCCAAAGTAAAACTATATCCTCGTGTAAAAGAAATGAAATCAAAATCCAACTCCTTGTGATTATCATACCGAATGGTCAGATAAATATCCCTCGGAGCCACTTTTCCTTTTTTGATGATTTCAAATACTTTTTCTATCCCAATGCGCTCGGCACCTTCAAACACTGACAGATCGTAATCAAATCGTGGAAGGGATTTATCAATATGTATAAGAGCAAACGCCTCCCGTTCGTCTTTCTTTCCATTCTTGTAAAGATCATATCGGCTGTATCCAATCTTCTTTTCCTTATCTATCCACTCCACCTTCAAAAAGGCATCGCACATAGGGAATTTCTCTTTCAGTGCCTTGGGCGGGTTTTCCATAAACCCAATATTCTTGAAGACCAGTTTGGCGTTACTTTCACCTGCCTCTGCGGAGAAAGACTTTGCTGCTGCCATTGTAACGCTCAACATCAAAAGCATTATTCCTAAAATAAATTTATTATGCATAGACTGTCCTCCTTATTTTCCATTTTGGCTTCATGCTTCATTATGATTTTCCCCCGTTTTATACCACATCTCTTTTATAAATATCACCTGTCATTTTTGACAGGTCGCCTCAGGCGACTCGCCGAGGAGAGTATCTTAAGCTGCCATTTTGAATGTTTCATAACCTTTTGCCTCTCGCCTATAGCCTCTTGCCTGTTACCTTTCGCCGTATTGAACCACATTTCTCTTTATTCCTGTCACCTCTCAAAAATGACAGGGGAGGTCTGGCATAGTTTTTGACTTGTTTTGCTCATACCTTGTGCTATAATGTTTTTATGAATACAACAGTTAGCGAAATAGACCATATCAAAGAAATGCTTCCTGTGCTTCCTGAAACAGCCCTGCACGAACTCAGGACATTTGTTGACTATCTTGCCGATAGGGAACGGAGGCGTAAGGAACTGGTTGAGCGGGTATTGAAAGCGGAAAAGAGCCCTGAGACGATAAGATGCGCTACTCCTGATGAATTTATTCAGGCCATTATGAGCGCTGATAATGTGGAAAATTGATCCCGACAAGACTTTTCTGCGGCGCGCCAACAATCCTTTTGACCCAACGCTGCATACACATGCCCTCACAGGAGAACTCAAAGGCAAGTACGCCTGTTCGCTAACCCATGAGTTAAGGGTTGTATTTAAGCTACATGACGACATTGTTCATCTCCTTGATATCGGCACCCATGATGAAGTATATTAATCTCTTATGAAATATCAATCTATTATGTTATACAGGAAGTGGTATTTCCTGTTTTTCATACTTTGCTTGTACGGATGCGCATCTCCAATATACGTTAAAGATCATGCCAGGAACTGGATAGCAAGGCCGTTATCAGAACTTAAACAGGCAATGAAGAGTCCTGATTCGTATGCTTCAAAGAGCGGGTGGAAAGAAACTACTTACCAGCTTGCCAATGGGAATTCTGTGTATATCGAGCCTTTTAGCGAGGATTGTTTTATACACTGGGAAATAAGTCCGAGAGGTACAATTATTCGCTACCGTGCCGTAGGAAGCGGTTGTGCGCAGGAGTCGAGACCTGACAGTTTCATACGGACGGTTACGCCTCCCCCACAGTAGTAAAGCAAAAAATATTTCTGCTTTTTCGTGCTTCTATTTAATAGCATTTGATGCGGTTTGTATATACGGGCAGTAGGCGCGTTCGTGGCAGTTTCTGCAGGTCTGTTCATTCAATGGAAGGGCCGTAAAATCTCCTTTTCTTAAATCCGAAACTGTTTCTTCGAGATACTTGAGGCAGGTCTCTATGTAATCATCCATTGTGTTGCTATCTTTTTTCCCGGGCACCCAGGTGATTTTGGTGTCTTTGACAGAGTATATGCCTGCGCGGTTTACTTTGAATCCGAGGGATTTCATCAAAGCCGCATAAAGGAACAACTGAAGGCTTGCGCCTTTATTCACAATCTCTGTCCTGCTGAGCTGTGCTGCGCCTGTTTTGTAGTCAATGAGTTCAACTTCATTTTCATTGTTTTCTGAACTTTCAACTTTCAACTTTTCACTTTTCACTTTTTTATCTATTCTGTCTATCTTCCCTCTGAGCTTTATATTTTTTAGGACCTCTCCTTCGACGGGAGCTTCAGCCTTCATAAACGAATATCCCTCGTCTCTGAGTTCGCTTTCAATCTCATAGATTTCAGGAAGGATGGAAAGGAATGAATCCCTTATGAAATTTTTCCAGTAGTTTTCAAGAGGTTTTTCATCAAGCAGTTTTCCAAGGATTTTTTCTGCCTCTGCCTTCATCTCATCAAGGCCTGCAAAGGGTTTTGCCATTAACTCCGCCATGATTTCATGGATTATTGTGCCGAGAAGCATTGCCTCAATCTCATATTCTTTTGTTTCTGAAGGTTCAAGCCTGAGAATCTTTTCTATGAAGAATTTCCTGTGGCAGGCCCTGTATGAATCTATGTCTGTAACCCGTATCTTTGAGTTTTCGCCGAACTGTTTTTTTATCAGCCTGCTTTTGACGCCTATCTCTTTTATATGTGTTGAGAGTGGAATCTCCGTATTTCTCAGGAGTTCTTCTTCCCTGCACAGGATTCCAGGTATCTTCTCTGCGGCCTCAGCTTTCCACGGCAGGAAAGGCGAGGGCAGGAAAAGCCTGTCCGCCTCCATTGCAGGATAGGAGAGGTGGAGGTTTTTTGACGGCAGCGCTGCTGTCAGCCGCCGGAATATAAACTGCTGAAGGTTCAGGTATTGCTTCATATTAACAAGGCCTAATTTTGTCTTAACATTGTCAGGCAAAAGAAGGTCTATCTCAGGCATGGAAGGCAAATCTCCGTCTTTCAGTCCCCCGAGGTATAGATATTCAGGCTCTGCGCCGCGCAGTTCAAAGAAACCTGAAACCTGCACGCCTTCTCCTTCCGCCTCTTTCTCTGAAGTATTCAGGATATATCTGAGGCTGTCAATGAATTCCCGCAAACCGCCTCTGCCGACATCTGTAAGCATGAGATTGTCTATGAGGGACAGCTCTTTCAAATCTTTTAGAGGTTCTGAGACCTGTTCTTTGGTGTCTGCATCTTCTGTATCAGAGAAATCCAACTCTGAAAGAAGTTTGTGGAGAGCTTCTGATATCTGCTTGAAGGTCCCTCTGTCTTTCAGGGATTCAAGGGGGTTGAGTTTTTTAAATACCCACTTAAACTCTTTCTCAATCTCAGGGAGAACATCTCTTAGTGCAGGGCTCTTAACATTCGACAATGTTTTTGATAAGCCCAGCCATGAGTTTTTGCCTTTGATTATCCCTGAGTAAAGCGATATCTGCGGAATCCATTCCCTGAATATGGCCGACATCTTCTTGAAATGCGGGGATGTAAGGAACCGCGAAAATGGAAGCCTTGGATAGTCGTCTGCGACTGATTCAAGCATTGCTGTGAGGGCAAGGTAAGGCTCTGTCTTTCCTAATGGTTTTGAGATGGAGAACATGCAGGGGATGCCGTATCTCTTGAATACCCTCTGTACAATGTCATGATAAACATGCAGTTTGGGAAATGCGAGAATTATTTTATCTAAAGACCTGCACCTGCCTGATATGAACAGGTTTTTGATGTGCCGTGCAATGCCCTCAACCTCTTCGTCTATTCCCGGATATGAGACATATGACAGCCTTTTTTCTGATGACGGCAGGGGAATGGCCGCCTCAGAGCCGGAAGAGTGTGTTTCAATGCTAAAGTTATTCTTGATAAAATCGTCAAAACTATTTGTTATTGAAGTAAAATTATCATCATGTGGAATTGAGATAAGAGTTGTCTCCGTCTGCTCAATCAGGCTCTTCAGGATAAGCTCTTCTGAGGGTGTGATCTCGTAAAATCCGTCAAGAATAAGGATGGCAGGGCAGTAATTATAACCGCTTATAATAGCAGGGCACTCTGCCATGACATCGTTTTCATCAATGAGATCCTGCGCAGCCAGCGTTTCCTGATATTTCCTGAAGATTTCAATTGTCTCCATTGCCCTTTTTGAGCCTTCTTCAGGGACGTTGAGTTCTTCAAACACGCTTTTGAGTTCTTTGTTAATGACCTCAATGTCTTTGCAAGGGAAATACTGCTTTATCTCATCAATAAAGCTGCTTATGATTGAGGAGAAGCCAAGGCCTTTGCCTGAAAGCCTTGAGATGATGATGGGTATAATTGATCCGGATAGCGGGGTTTTATTTCCATGGAGAGAGTAGAGTTTCTTTGAGAGCTGTTTTATCGTCATCATCTCAGGCGGGATGTAAGTGTTTTTTGTCAGCTTATGAAAAATCCTCTGGCTCTCTCTTATTTTCCACGGGGTAGGGGAGAGGCAGAGGATTCCGGAATAATCATTGCCCTTTGTTTTTGAGAGGGCTGTTTTCAGCAGGTCTTCTGTAAAGCCTCTTCTGCTAAAAGGGACATAAAAAACCTTCACCTGCATTACGTTCTGTATTCTGCGTTGACTCTTATATATTCCTCTGTCAGGTCGCAGGTAAGCACCTTTGCAGAGGCAGCGCCTTTGTTCAGGTTTATCAGTATGCTGACTTCGCTGTTGTTTTTCAGATAACTATTCGCATCTGCGTCTTTTCCTGCGCCTGTGCCTTTATTTACCACCTTGATATTTCCTAAATGAATGTCTACGTTTTCGTCATTGAATTTTATGCCTGAATATCCGAGCGCAGCCATAATCCGTCCCCAGTTTGCATCATTTCCGTAAACTGCTGTCTTTACGAGATTGGAATTTGCAACAGAGAATGCAGCCTTTTCCGCCTCTTTCTCATTATCTGCGCCTTCAACCTCTATCGTGATTAATTTTGTGGCTCCTTCTCCGTCTTTAACGATAAGCCTTGAAAGTTCGTATGTAATATCATCAAGGGCCTTTTTAAAGATTTTATAGGATGCAGAGTTCTCTTTGATTTCAGAATTGCCCAGCATTCCGTTAGCCATTATCAGCGCCGTGTCATTTGTGGACATATCGCCGTCTATTGTTATCCTGTTAAATGATTTCCTCACAGAATCTTTTAGAGCCTTGCTTAGCGCTCTTTTTTCTACCGAGATATCAGTCATGATGAAACATAGCATTGTTGCCATATTCGGGGCTATCATGCCGGCGCCCTTGCATATGCCTGCAATGGTTCCTGTCCTGTTTTTGATTTTTATCTTTTTTGTGATAACCTTCGGAAATGTGTCTGTTGTCATTATTGCGGATGCGGCGTCACGAAGAGTGTGCCTGCCAAGATTGGCTGTGAGCATGGGAATTACCGCTTTTATCTTTTCCATGGGCATCGGTGTTCCGATGACGCCTGTTGAACAGACATAGACGAGGGAAGGTTTTATCTTCAGGTTTTTTGCCGTGAGCGACGCTGTCTCAGCGGCATCCTTTATTCCTTTTCTGCCTGAGCAGGCATTTGCATTTCAGCTGTTTACGATGATTGCCTGTCCCCTTCCTGATTTAATCCTTTCCATGTCAAGTTTTACCGGAGCTGCCTTTACCCTGTTTGTTGTAAAGGCCCCTGCGACGTTTGCCTCTGTCTTCGAATAGATTAGTGCGATGTCTTTTCTGCCCGGCTTTTTGATTGCGGCTTCTCCGGCGGAGAACAGAAAACCTTCTGGGATATGTGTCTTGTCTTTATTCTTTAGCATTGCACCTATTTTATCATATTTATAATGCATTAAAGACATTTCATTTCCATAAGTATGTTTTTTATAATCATGATTGTGTAAGATAATATCTGATGAGAGAAAATTCGGGATGGATAAAAATGTTTTCCGTGATTAAGGATAAAATCACCA
The DNA here is from genome assembly GCA_016195565.1 of Nitrospirota bacterium. Lineage (NCBI taxonomy): Bacteria > Pseudomonadati > Nitrospirota > Nitrospirota bacterium. Next base: position 10,389 of record JACPZK010000004.1, read on the forward strand.
CCGGGTTCTCCGTATTCTGGCACTCAGTTAAATCTTTTATTAAAAACGATAATTCTTCTGCGGCTGCCTCGCTTGCTTATTACTCGCTTTTCGCGTTGATTCCGCTGCTGCTCTTGCTGTTTTTTGCTCTCAGTTTCTTTATAACATCCTCCAAGGCTATTATGCAAAAGCTTACCATACTCATCAGCCAGTTTATTCCTTATTACAGCGAGACCATACTTAATGAGGTTTACACACTGGCAAGGCATAAGGGCATGTGGAAGATAATAAGCCTGGTGGCGCTTCTGTGGATGTTAATGCCGCTGATGAGCGCTCTGAGAACTGTATTTTATAATATTTTTAAGGTTGAAAAAAGACCGTCTTTTTTGAAGACTAATATTCTGGATCTCAGCGTAATACTGCTTACATTGTCTCTTCTTGTTGTTGTCAGTTTCTCAAATGTGGCGTTTAAGAGATTTCTTGTTCTTGGCGGCAGCACACTCCCTTACGATATTGCATCTTACCTCCTTACTGCTGCTGTAATATCAATATTTTACCTTGTTTTCATACCCGTAAGGGTTCCATTCTCATATATATTTGCGGGCTCAGTGCTTACAACATTGCTGTGGGGGATAATCAGGCCGTTATTCGGTCTTCTGCTTACGTATAACCCTCAGTACGGTATCACCTTCGGCTCATTAAAGGCGCTGTTTATCATTATTATATGGATATATTACTCGTTCAGCGTGCTTCTCTTCGGAACAGAACTAATCGCCAATCTAAGGAGAAAAGACGTTCTGCTGCTGCGCGGGCTGTTTTATGAAACACAGACTGACAGGAGAACACAAAAGCTTAAAAGAAAGTTCGGGCGGGATTATAAAGCAGGAGAGATTATATTTGAGGAAGGAGAAAAAGGCAGCGAGATGTTTTATATTCTCTCCGGCAGTGTGAGGCTGATTAAAAAAGAGCAGACGCTGAGAATTATGCGGAAGGGTGAATACTTCGGAGAGATGGCGCTATTAATCGGGACCTCGAGGACGACAAGCGCACGGGCAGAGGAGGACAACACTTCTCTTGCCGTTATAACCCCTGAGAACTTTGAAATGCTTCTAAGGGAAGAGCCGAAGATAGCGATTTCATTTTTAAAGGAACTTGCTCACAGGCTTAAGAAGACAAATGAAATTCTGCAGTAACTCCTTGATGAAAATATATTTGATTTTCTGTATCATAAGGCTTGCCATTAGACAACAGGACGGAGGAAAAGGGGCGTAGATGGAATTAAACTCTTCCGCAGGAAAAGACAAAAGCGCACTGATAGAAAGACTTCTCAAAGAGCTTCCTGTTTTTAAAAGCCTTTCGAATAATTATCTGAGCCGTATTGCAAAGGATTTCATTGTCTTTCAGGCCAAAAAGGGTGAAACGGTATTTTATCAGTCTGACAGCAGCACAGACCTTTACATAGTTCTTGACGGCGCAGTAAGGGCATCGCTACTAAATCAGGAGGGGCAGGAGCTTGTTCTTGCGACCTTTGATAAGGGGGACTTTTTCGGCGAGATGAGCCTTCTTGACGGAAAACCGAGGTCTGCCACGATGATAGCAGTGGAGGACTCGGCGCTCGGAATGCTGAAGAGGGAGAGGTTTCTTTCTGCGGTCAAAAACGACCCCATGATTGCCATTGACCTTCTCTCCGCTGTAGTGCAGAGGCTGAGAATGGCAGACGGTATGATAGAATCCTTAGCGTTTCTGGATGTCAGCCAGAGACTGATGAAATTGCTTCTGCAGATAGCAAAGGCAGAAGGCGAAAAAGACAAGAGCGGCTTTTTCAGGATAAAAAAGCTCACCCACAAGGAGCTTGCAGCCCGCACAGGCGCATCAAGAGAGGCCATATCCAAGGTTATAAAAGTGCTTGCTTTCAAGGATGTTGTGAGAGAAGAAGGGGATTGCTTGCTTATCTCTCCTGAAGCAGAAAGCGGGATGTAAAAATGGTGAATTTTCACTTGACAGCGCAGCCTTATACCTTTACACTTTGATATATAGTGTAAAGATGTCTTCCGGTCTCATTTTAATGGGTTAAGTTCTAAATTCTTGCAAAGATAAATAAAGTAAAAACAGGGAGGTATCGTCGAGTGGGCAGAAAAATGATAGCTGTATTCCTTTTCGTATTTATTTTTTATGTCTCTGTTAATATTGCCGAGTGTTTTGCTGAATTAGAATGCGTTGATGCAGAGGGCGAGGCTGTTATTGTGAACAACGATGTGCCGTCTGCAAAAGCAGAGGCAATAGCAAGGGCAAAATGGAGCGCGATAGAGCAGGCGGTGGGTGTTGAGGTTAAGGCGCAGAGCGTGGTTCAGAATATGACGCTTGTTGACGATGCTGTAAGCAAACAGATAAGAGGCGTTATCTCTGGCTTCAAAGAGCTTGCCAAAGAAACGCGGAAAGATACCTTTTGGGTCAGGATAAATGCATGTGTTGAACCTTTAAAGGCTCAGGATGCACTTATGTCATTAGCCCTGAATAATTCCTTAGTGGTTTTTATTCCTGCAAGGAAACCAAAGGTCGTAAGCGAACATAGCAGCAAGCACAGCACTTCTCTTCAGACGGCTGATGAATATGATGAGACAAACATCCTTTCAGAAAAATTAATTGGAAAACTTATAGAGCAGGGCTATCAGGTTGTTGATGTGGCTCCAACTCATGCAATGGATGCCGCTGATATCGAAAAGGCGGTGAAGTCCGGGAATTATATGACAGTGAGGTCTTTGATGTATAAGTTTCTTTCAAATGTCCTGCTTATCGGGAAGATTGATTATACTATCTCAACAAAAAAGGGGGAGGATATCGGTTATGGCATTTCCATGCCGTTTCACAATGTCACTGTCAGGCTTACTTACAGGCTGATTACCAGAGATAAGGCAGGCAAGAATATTATTCTTCAGGCAGGCGCTGAAGAAGCAAAGGGACTGGCAATGAGCGTGGAGGATGCAACTGAGAAGGGTTTGCAGGCGCTCCAGGAAAAGATCACCCCGATTGTGTTAGAAGCCCTGTCAAAGCACATTAAAGGCGCTTCAAAGAAAATATCCTTTACAGCAAAGGACGTATCAGATATAAGCGTGAATTTCCAGATAAAGGAGATATTGCAGAACACCGCGTGGGTTACCTCAGTCGAGGAAAAGAAACTCGGGGAATTTCTGGTTGGTTATCCGGAAAATATAGTTTATCTTATAAACAGCCTTGTCCAGAAAGGATTCAGACTCACGAACTTTACTAATTTGTCTGTGACAATGGAATACAGGTAATTCATAAACTTACAGGCCTGATTTAATTAAGGGGGGATTGCATGAGAAAAGTATTTATCAGTTTTCTGGTTGTTGCCATTATATGTATTAGTGCTTTTACATCCGAGGCGGCAAAGAAAAAAGTAGCGGTTCTGGATTTTGAGTACGGGACAATAAGGGACCGGTGGTGGCCCGGAGACTGGGATATAGGTAAAGGCATATCAGATATGATGGTAACGCAGCTTGTAAAAGACGGCACTTTTTCAGTGATAGAGAGAAAACAGATTGAAAAGGTAATCAGCGAGCAAAAACTCGGAGCCAGCGGCCTGGTTGATGTTTCAACTGCAGCTCAAATCGGTAAAATCCTTGGTGTTAAGTATGTGATTCTGGGAAGCATTACCCAGTTCGGCATTGATACTAAAAATATTGATACCGGCGGCTTTGGAAGGATGTTTGGGCTTGGAGCAGATGTAGGTGTATCAACTGCTGTTGCTACTGTATATATTGATGCAAGAATGATTGATACTACAACTGCTGAGATAGTTGCTGTAGCTGAGGGCAAGGCTTCGGAAAGCAAAAGCAATGTGAAAATTTTTGCAAGTGATCGGCATCGGGGATACGGCCACGTGGCAATCGGCAGTTCAGGATTTGATGGTACCATTCTTGGACAGACCACGCGCAAGTGTGTAGAAGATGTAGTAAAGCAACTTTCAGGAAAGACGACCGGCGCGGGAACATCTGGAGGAGCAATAAAAACAAAGGTGGCTGATACTGATGCCGGGTCAAAGACAGTTTATATAGCCGCAGGCAGCGGCGAGGGGATAACAGTCGGCCAGACCTTGTATGTTGTTAAGGTAAAGAAAGAGATAAAGGATCCTGAAACAGGAGAGGTTATAAAAAGGGTGGTAGAGACAACGGCAGAGATGGAAGTGACCGAGGTTGACAATAAATCCGCAACTGCTACAATTGTAAAAGGAAACATAAATGACATAAAGATAGGAGACAATGTCAGTTCTACACCTTCACTTTAAAACAACAAAACAAAGGCATTACAATGAACAAAAATGATAAAGAGGAATTGACTATACTGAGAATGTTATCAATACTCGCATTGCTTTTATTAGCATCTGTCGCATGTGCGCCGCCAGCTATTAAGACCACTGCCCTTATGCCTGCAAAGTTTCATGAAGCTGCACAGTTAAAGGAAGTGGCTGTATTGCCTTTTGAAGGTGAGAGGGGAAGAGAGTTTTCAGCTGAAATTGAAGGAGTTCTGGCAGGCGTAAACATTGGTGATAAACAATATTTTTCTTTGGCAGATAGCTAAAAAACAGGAAAAATCGCCAGTTTAATTGACCTGAAAGGCGGTGTTTTTGTCGCTTTATAGAAACTTTTAAGGCGGAGGTGAATTTTACCTTTACATATATTGCTGTTAGTGGTAAATAGTAAGAAGAGACGATGCTAATGCTATTAATAACTTTAACGACAAAACGAAGGAGGTAGGTATGAAAGGCTGTATGAGAGTTCTGTTTATGGTTTTTATTCTTGCGTTTGTTTCTTCGTGCGGGAAGCAGGTTGCTAAATGCACGGACCCGACCGACAATCCGTCTCACCACTATTTAATGGGGATGCAGGCGCTGGAGGAGAAAAAAATTGATGTTGCGCAGAGCAAGTTTGAAAGGGCTAATTTTTGCGATGAAAAGTTCTCTCCTGCCCATGACGGTCTTGCCATTGTTTCAGCTTACAAGACTAAACAACAGGCTGACGCAGCATTTAAAAAAGTAGAGACTGAAAAGGCGATGGAACACCTCAAAAAAGCAGGCAAGCTTGCGGAAAGCGCTGAGGATAAATTTGACCACCTTGTGGCAACGATGAGAGTATACAGCGCCATTAAACCAACAAAAGACTGGCTGAAGACAGCAGAGGACGCTTTCAGCGATATTCGCGATCTGAAGGTTGAAGAAAAGAAGCTGACTTATTATCAGGGCAAAGAGGCTGCGGATTATTTTATGGGCAAGGCATATCTTAATGCATTAGAGTTCAGGCAGGCAAGAGATAAGTTTGCCGATGTCCTCAATGCAAAGAGAGAAGGCAAATGGAATGAGAAGGCTGATAAGGCGCATAAGCGAGTAGACAAGATAGTCCGCGCTATGGCAGGCATTACGGTAGGCGATGTCGGCAAGCAGATAGCTGTTAAAGATTCAGTCACAAGGGCAGACCTTGCGGCGCTTCTTATTGTTGAGATGAAACTTGACAAGCTTTTTGCAGGACGCATCCCGGTAAAATCACAGATTGACAAAATGAAGGCAGAGTTTACGCCGGCAGATGTGCTTAACCATCCATTTAAGGAAGAGGTGCTTACAATAATGAAGTGGAAGGTAAGGGGGCTTGAGCCGAAGTTTGACGAGACTACGAAGGCATATCTCTTTAAACCGTCGGATGTTGTAAAAAGAGGCGAAATGGCATTGATACTTGAAGACGTATTAATTAAACTCACAGGCAAAGAGGAACTTGCCACTGCATTTTTCGGACAGGATACATCACCGTTTCCTGATGTGAGAAAAACATCGCCGTTCTATAATGCTGTTATGAATATGACAACAAAAGGTATTATGGAAGGCGAGCTTTCAGGCGAGTTCAGGATAGATGCTCCTGTTGACGGAGCAGAAGCTATTCTTGCAATGAGAGTTTTAAAGCAGAGGATGAACATTTATTAGCATTAAATTAAAAGTTGGAAGTTGAAAATGAAAAGTTTTAAAACTCTTAATTCTAAACTTTTAACTCTTAACTTAAATAAAAGGAGGACGATATGAAACATAAGAGATGGCTTATCGGAGCGTTGATTTTACTCATTGGACTTGGAGGCATAGCTGTTGCCCAGCAATACCCGATGGATCAAATGGGAGGACAGCAGCCGCCTCAACAGCCTCCCCAGTCAGGCACTGTTCAGGTTGACGCAAGTTTTACTGCTGCAAATGAGTGGCTGAGCAAGAATAATCTTTCTTTAACCGGCAGCGCTGCAGGCAGGGATGACAATGCTGCTTTCAGTCAGGAAATGATCTTGTTTTACGGCGAGGCGTATGGCAATCCTGCGCATACTAATATCGCGCAAAGGGGAGGCATGGCTAAAAGGGCAGCAGTAGTTGTCGCTCAGAGATCGCTTGCAGAATATATGAACGGCTTTGCGATTGTCGGCGATACGCTGGTTAAAGACGGCGTAGCACAGTATGATGTAATCAGGTCTGCTGTTGCTGGGTTCATAAAAGGCATGCAGGTAGTATTTCAGGATTACAGCCCAGAGAAAGATACTGCCATTGCCATAATCAAGGTAGGAATGCACGGGCCGGATGGTTTTGCAACCAGCGTGTATAAAAAGATGTTTGTGTCCGAAAAAAAGATGGACCCCCAATTCGTAAAGGCTATTCATGAGGTAGACGGCAAACCTGCACCTAACTTTAAGGCAGCGGTAGTGCCTATTGAAAGTTACGATGGACTTATAATTGACGCTACTGAGCAGAACTTCAGGCCTGCCCTGATAAACAGGGTGTTCACTCCCAAGGGAGAACTGCTTTACGATCCATCAAAGATAAGCCAGAAAGTGCTTGTTGAGCAGGGATGCGGCGAATATACAAACAGTGTGGACAAGGCAAAGGCTGCGCTTGATTCAAGAGGCGTAAAAAACCCTCTTATTATTAAGGCAGTAGGCACGGTTAGCGTGTCTGACCTTCAGGTCTCCGATGATGACGCAGTGAGTATCTTTTCGGCAAACCAAAAGAAAGGTTTTTTTGCAAGCGCGAAGGTAGCATTTGTGTTGAAATAAATAACGTTAAAGAGTCAACCCCGAGCTGATCGGGGCATGGGTTTAAGCATGAGTGACAGACGATTAGAGCGTCTGTCACTCATGACGTTATGGGGATTCTTTAGGAGGTAAAAGGCTGATGGCTATCTTAATAATATTCCTATGCATGGTTGCAGTTTTTTCTCCCCTGCCGTGTTCAGCCAAGACCCTTATTCTTGACGGAGATCTGGAAAGCGGGATAAAGATGTCCCAGCAGATCAGCTTTGACGTCCAGCAGAGCGTAAAATCATTAACTTTTAAATTTGCTCTTCCGACTGAATTTTCCAATAAGGCAACGTCACAGGGTGTTGACAGCCTGAATATAAAATTTACGCCTGAACCGGTATCAGTTACAGATGATATAGATAAATTCGGCAACAGGTTTAAAAAAGTCAGGTGGGAGAACCTTAATCAGCGCGTCAATATTACAATATCATTCAATGCCCGCATAAAAGCGGAACTGCGTTCAATGGAGAGCACCGCCCCGTTCCCTTTAAACGGAATATCAGGCAATGACGCTGTATTTCTCAAGCCGACACAGATGGTGCAAAGCGACAATGAAGAAATAATGGCCCTCTCAAGGAGGCTTACAGGCAATGCAAGGACCACTCACGATGCCGTGAACGCAATACTTAACTGGGTAGCTGACAATGTGAAGTACACTTACAACCCTCCTCAATACGATGCGATACACACGATGAAAACAGGCAAGGGCAATTGCCAGAACTTTGCGCATCTCTCAATGGCATTGCTAAGAGCCGCAGGCATTCCCTCCAGAATTGTCGGCGGCATCAGCCTTAAACGCCAGTGGAAGGTCCCTGTTGAAAACGGTTATCTTGTGCAGGATATGGGGCAGGGCGGACATGCATGGATGGAGATATTCTTTCCTGATTTAGGATGGCTTTCCTATGATCCCCAGCAGTCAAGGCAGTTTACTTCAACAAGGCATATCAAACAGACGCACGGACTGGATTCAAAGGATATTAATGACTCATGGTCAGCGTCTCCCTATCTGCCGAAATACAGCGAGGACATAGAAGCTGTATTTAATAACGACAACATCAATATAAAACTAAGGTCTTCAAAGAGCGCTCCCGTATCTTATATAATGAGCAATAATCTCATGGCAAAAACAATCGCCCCTGAAAAACCACTGCCGCCGATTCCTAAACCTGAACCGCCTGTGACAAGGCCGGAACCTCCGGTTAAGCCTTCCCCTAAAAAGAAAGGCATTATCGAATTCGGCAATACGGACTTTCCAACACTTGTTGATGCCTATCAAACTGTTGGAAATGTTGCTACAAGGATTCTTGATAAAGAGACTGCCGAGTATGTAACATCACGGTATATTTATGCACAGGCGTTTACCGTGACTGATACGATGACAATGTATGAAGTGTCTCTTGCCATGCGAAAATTCGGAGGCGACGGCACGCTCTATATTGATATTGTTAAGGATGAAAATGGGAAGCCAGGTTTTGCCGGAGAAAGATCGCTGCCTGTTTTCCTTGGAAACATAAAGTTCCGTCCGGGTTATTACTGGATAGATTTTGTATTTGCTAAAGCTAATGAGCCGTCGCCTGTTCTTAAGCCGGGCAAATACTGGATAATACTCAGGCATTCAGGAGAGGCGATAGTAAACTGGTTTTATATTCCCGGCAATGCTTATGGGGACGGAGACGATACGCGTTCAACTGTTAAGGGCTATAAATGGGAAGACCTGCTGAATTACGACTTCGTGTTTAAGGTGAGGGGGAAAATATAATGAAACAATCATGTCTCAAGGAGAGACAAAGAGCAATGAAAGTGTCATTGCGAGGAGCGAGATTCCTCACTTGTCATTGCGAGACTCACAAAGTGAGACGAAGCAATCTCAAAACAGGTTCGGAACAGGCTCCGCAGTCTTTAGATGCGAGATTGCCACGCCTTCGGCTCGCAATGACAAGTTAGATGTATTTTCAGATGAAAATACTCAGTATACTGGCTGTTTTTGTTTTTTTCATGCTTTCGGCAGACGCCCTGTCTGCTGAGAAGGCGCAGAAACAAAACCCGCCCCTGTCCAAAGAAGAAATTCAGAAGTTAAGAGATATAGCAGTGATTATCGCGGAAGAAATAACAAGAAGAAACATAAAGTCTGTTACAATAATAGATTTTAAAGACATTGAAGGCAATCCCTCAAAAAGAGGGAAAACAGTTGCTGCTGAATTCCGAAAGCAGATGGAGGCTTTAGGCAAGGCAAATTTTACGGTTAAGGACAGCGGCGGAGGCGCTTTGGTTACGGGAATGTTTCTTCCGTTTAAGGGCGGCGATAAATGGAGGCTGGACATAAAAGTCATAGAAGCTTTGTCGCCTGACAACAGGCTTATTACCTCTTACAGCGGGTTTTTCAGAAAAACAAAAGGGGTGAAAAAATGAAAAATATATTGTCAGTCTCATCAATCCTATTTGTTTTAATATTCCTTTCATCATGCGCGCCGACACAGGAGATAAAAAAAGACACGCCTGAAGCACAGGCTGTTGCAGAAGAAGAACTTCCAAGAATCGTTGCAGTCCTGCCATTTCAGAACGATACAGAGGAAAGAGGCATAGCAAATCAGGTCAGGAAAGCATTTTACAACCATTTCAGTTCCAAACCTTACAGAGATATTGAGCCCTCAATCCTTGATGAAAAAATCGTGCATCTGGAAAAAGCTACAGGCAAAACTGTTCTTGAACTGAAACCTGCTGAGGTATGCCAATCGCTCGGATGTGACGGGCTGGTATATGGCAGGATCACTGACTTTAAAAAAGTTTACGCTGCTGTTTATTCCCAACTCGGTGTGGAAGCAGAGGTATGGATAGTGAATACAAAAACAGGGAAAGAGGTATTAAGGTTAAAGGACGCTGTGAGATACCACGAAGGCGGAGTTCCACTATCTCCGCTTGGAATAATAATGACTGCTGTGTCTACAGCTATGAATCTCAGGGAGATTCAGCAAGTAAGGCTGGTAAGTGAGCTTGCTTACAAGTTAAATGAAAAGATACCTTCTCCGTCAGGAATGGCCGCTGAGGACAGGCCTGTAATTAAGGAAGTGCTGACTAATATAAAAGAAGGGCCGTTCGGAAAAGGCAAGATAATCAGGGCAGGGCTTGAAGGCGACAAGTCAATGGTGGCAATGTTTGACATAGGCAATTACAAAAAGAACATTCCGATGAAAGAGGTAAAACCCGGCATCTATACCGGAGAATACCTTGTGCTGCCCGGAGATAACATAAAAGACATGCCCATCGTTGCTACGCTGAAAAAACCCGGCGGATATGAAAGCCAGTGGATGGATGTAAGCGGTTTTGTGACGATTGATACCACTCCGCCCCCTCAGGTCAAGGGCGTGAAGGCGAAAGGATTTCACGACAGGATTGAGCTTGCATGGGAGCCGTTAAAGGACATATCCGACCTCGCAGGTTATAAGGTCTTAAGAAGCGAGCAGCCTCTAAGCGGATATGCTGAGATAGCTAAAGTAGAAGTCAGTATTTTTGAAGATAAAACAGCCAAGCCTGATAAGATTTATTATTACAGGGTTTCGGCATTTGACCTGACAGGCAATGAATCAGACCTGCAGGACCCTCTCAGGGCCTCTCTCGTATCCAAAGAACCTGTCCCGCTTTCAGGCGAGCTTAAAAAAGATACTGTTCTTTCGGGAAATTATATTGTGAAAAACAGCCTCACAGTCCCCAAGGGTTTATCGCTGACGATAGAGCCCGAAACGCTGATTATGTTTGATGAGAATGCATCTCTCAATGTTTATGGCAAAATGATTGCAAGCGGAAAGGAATCTCCTGTTGAACTTATACCCGCAGGAGATAAAAAGTGGAAGGGCATAACCGCTGATGGAGCCAATATCGCGGTCAGCGGTTTCCGCATTAAAGGCGCAGCAACTGCAATGCTTTTGCGAAACACAGAGGGCTCAATGGAAAACGGTGTAATCACAGGCAGCAATATCGGAGTTTCTGTCTCGGGCACACCCTCTGTTGCAATGAAAGGCTTAACAATCTCAGGCAATAAAACAGGGATTGAGCTTCAACAGACAGATGCAAAGGTTCTTCAGGCAAACATCTTTCAGAATGCCGAAGGCATCCGCATAAAGGGATTTTCAGGAGAGATAAAAGACAATAACATCGTTGACAATGAGAAGAACATCTCATCCGAATCAAACATAAAAATTGGCGCAAACTATCTCGGCTCCATAAACGTAGATGAGATGAGAATAAAAGGAATCAGCTTAACAAAGACGTATGACAATAAAGTTCCTGACGGCAAGATTGTGGATGCTATTTTCAACCCCTATGCGCTTCTAAACAATGAGGAACGCCAGAAAAAGGCAACGGAATTTCTTATTGAGGCAGGCAGCTATTTCAGGCAGAGGAATTACGGCAAGGCAGTAACGCTTTTTGAAGAAGCATTAAAGGCATTCCCGACTGCTGATACATATTATTACATTGCGCTTTGTTATCAGGAGATGAAGGAAGATGAGAAGGCTCTGAAATATTTAAAAGAAGGCGTTGAGAAGTTCCCGAAAGATTCCACGCTCCAAAAATCCCTCGGCCTTATGTATTACCAGAAGGGCAGGGATGCAGAGGCCAAGAAGGCATTTGAAGAAGTCCTGCGGCTGAGCCCCGAAGACAGACAGGTTAAATTCATGCTTGAGAGGATGAAGTAATAGAAGTTCAACGGAGATGCAATCAAGGCAGAATACCCAATCCGTTCTACTGGGCGGTGTTTATATTGCATGGTGAGGGATAGTTGTTTTCAGTTATCAATAGATAAATGAACGAGGAGGGTGCGATGAACAGAACTATTTTTTCAGCCGCTATTCTGATTTTTTCTTTTGTGTTTTTAAGTAATGCATGGGCATCTCCTGCAGAGATAGAGAGTGTCCCGAAAATCCAGAACATTGTCCTTTATCCGGACAGCGCAATGATAAAGAAGGAGACGGTCTTTATGGTTAAGAAAGGCGAAAATATCATAAGGATTTCCGGATTGACTGTAAATTTAACGGACGAATCGGTTCAGGTGAATATTAAGGACAAGGCTGCTGTCAGGATATCCGATGTCAAGGTTGAAAAGACATATCTCCAGAAGACAATGCAGGACAAGATACAAAAGCTCCAGTCGAGGCTTGAAAGTATTAATGAGCTTATAAAGGAACACTCAAATGAAATCTCCGCAATAAACAGTTCCATCGAATTTTTAAAGAAGACAGTTCCATTCCCCCAAAACCAGAAGGTTACACAATCCGAGGTCGAAGGACATGCTAAGTTTATCGAAAAATCTTTATCGGCAAGCTACGACAGGACTGCAAAACTTGAAAATAAAATAAAGAAGCTTAATGAAGAAAAGAGGGCAGTGGAAAATGAGCTTAAAACCCTAAGCTCATCAAGGGATGAAAGCAAAACAATCGTGATCAATCTGCTTTCGAATGCAGACAGGGAAATTAATCTTGGGCTTTCCTACATTGTTGCAAATGCAGGCTGGTCTCCGCAGTACGATGTAAGGGCTGACTCTGCCACAGGAAAGATTGATATTGTGTGTTTTGCAGTCATAACCCAGTCTACAGGTGAGGACTGGAAGAATGCGAATATCGAGATATCAACAGCAAGGCCTTCTTATGGGCCTCCTCCGGAACTTTCCGCATGGTATGTGGATATTTACAAGCCGAGGCCTTCAAGCTATAAATATAAAAAGGCTGTTAAAAGTGAAGACTTAATGATGGCGGAGAAAGTATTTGAGGCAGCTCCGGAACAGCAATTCGAAGAGCCGAAGATAAAGGCAGAGGCCACATCATTCAGCTTTATAATCCCGGGCAAGGTCAATATTCCATCAGACAACCAGCCGCACAGGATATTAATCGCATCCTCATCCAAAGAGGCTAAACTCGACTATTATGCAGCGCCGAAGCTCTCAAGACACGCGCATTTAAGGGCAGGACTTAAAAACCCGCTTCCGTTTCCAATCTTCTCAGGGCAGATGAGTATATTTTTAGATGAACGCTTTGTGAATACAACATCTGTTAATAAGCAGATTCTTCCTGACGAGGACATGAGCCTGTCGCTCGGCATCGATGAAGGTATTAAGATAGAGAAAAAGCTCCTGAAGAAATTTACCGAATATTCCGGAGTGTTTTCAAAAGATACTCAGATAAACTACGAATATGCTATTGACATTGTCAGCAGCAAAGACAAAGAAATCGGAATTAATATCCGAGATAATTTTCCTGTCTCAAAGAATGAGCAGATAAAGATTGCCCTTGAATCTCCCAAAAAAGAAGATGCAAAAATCTCCGACGAGGGGATAATATCATGGGAGTTAAGGCTTAAGCCCAATGAGAAGAAAACCCTGAAAATAAAATTCAGGGTCGAGCATCCGAAGGACTTGAAGATTACCGGATTGGAGTAGGGTGCGAGTATTGGGGGAGGGAGGGAAATAATATGAACCCGAAGTTCGTCAAGACATTTGTTTGGGCTGCGGTAATCAGCATTTTACTCGGCATGGCTGTTATGTCCCCTGCCGGCAGCTTTTTTCTCTACTCAGTTGCAGTGCTTTTTGCTGCAATTCCGACAATCTTTGGCACTAAGAGAACGCGTACTGCAGCCATCGTGATATTGGCTCTATCCATTGCCTTGCTTGCCGTAACATATCCGAAATTTAATATTGAAATGACGAAATATAGAGAGCGTGCTCATAAGAAGTCTTCAGAGGGCTCGGCAGTGCCGACTCATCCGCAACAAGGGAGCAGGTAAACACTGAGATATTTGTGCAGACGGGATATTATTGAGGTGGGATAATAAGCCTTAAACAGTCTTTTGCTGTAAGGATTTTTAATAGCAGATTTAATCAAACAAAAAGAGTGAGCGGGTTATGAAATTAGAGAAAGTCGCAATGTGAAAATTACCTTTACCTATGAGAATAGTGCTGATATAATTTGGTTCAAAAAAGAGATGCACTATGAATAGAAAGATATTTATAAGCCTTTTTCTCTTTACGTTTTTCTTAACCCCTACCTTTGCCTCTGAAAAGCAGGAAAGTCCCGTAAAACCTGAAAATATTGTTTATGAAAAATACATATCAGAGGGTAATTTTTTTGTTGTATTGATCCCTAAAGGATGGGGCAAAAAAGAAAAGGATTTTTCACACGCTTACACAAGAACAGGGGATAAGGTATTCGGAGTAGAGCTTTCCGGACCGCATAATGCTGCTGGCTGTGTTCCAGTAGAAAAAGTACATGGATCTGGAGGTGAGGTTATCCAAATAAAGCAGGGAAATGTCGGCACTTTCCATGAACTCCGGATAGGTGTCACAAATATAATTAAAGCTGATTATCTTGATGAGGCTGGCATAAAAAAGCATGGTTTAATAGCTATATTGACATTATTTATTGAAGGGAATCCCCCGCAAGAAAAGGACTTTAAAGTTCATGCGGGGCAAAAGATAATAATGGATAAATACTTAGTGTATGTGGAAGAAATACGAGGAACTGTTAAAGGCTTAGTAATATTGCGGATAGAAGAGATTTCTAAATCTCCGTATAAAGACGAGGCCCGCCTGACAATCTCCGTTTTGTATTATGAGTACGGACAGTTTTTTAAAAGTTATGAGAGATATATCAACCTCAAAATAGGGACTTTCACACGCCTCGCCCCGGAAAAAGATGTCTATATTACAAATACGGCAGTGGCGGGAAGGGAGGCTAAAAAGTTTGAGATTGAAACATTTGAACTTATTCCCCTGCCTTTTAATCCGCCTGATTTCAAGGAAGGCATCATATATGAAATTGTCCCGCCTTCAAGGAAAGTTACAGTCATAGAAAGATACATTGTAATCCCTGTTGAGAAAGGTTTTTATGTATTGAACTACAGGGCATCGCCTGATATTGCAAAAAGTATTGAAGGGATATTTGAAAAGGTTTTAAACTCTTTTGAACCATTGATAAAATGAAAAAATTATACGGCTGGGAAATTTTTCATGGGAGGGGATATGCTTAGATTTAAGAATTTATTCCGCTTTTTATCAGTCTGGTTTTGGGTTATTGCCATATTGTCAATCAGCCATGTTGCTGTCTCTGCCGCTGAAAAGCCTGAGATTTTTGTGCAGATGGGACATACAAAAAGAGTTAACTCTGTAGCCTTTTCTCCTGATGGTAAATATGCCTTGTCAGGGAGTTGGGATAAAACCCTCAAGCTATGGGAGATTGCATCCGGGAGGGAAGTGCGTACTTTTTACGGGACAGAGAAAGTGACCTCCATAGCCGTAAGTCCGAACGGAAAGTATGTCATTTCGGGAGATGAAGATAGAGGAAAAAATCTAAAACTATGGGACATGGCGTCAGGGAAGAGGATAAGGACTTTCAGCGGGGATATACATAGAGATACCGACTATATACAAGATACCGACAATGTCATCTTCAGCCCTGATGGGAAGCATGTGTTATCAGGAGGTGAAAACCTTAACTTATGGGATATTGCATCAGGAAAAAAATTGCGGACTTTTAGAAATGCTAACAAGGATAACGCTAGAATTGTTTCAATAGTCATAAGTCCAGACGGCAGGTATGTAATTTCTGGGAGCAGGTACAACGGCCAAGTGCAAATGCCGGACGGAACGTTTACTAACGCAAAGAGTAGTGATAACACCATCGGAATATGGGATATCGTCACAGGTGAAAAGATAAGAGCCTTTAACGGGGGTAAGGGTTGGGTTACAGCGATAGCCATAAGCCCAGATGGAAAGCATGTTATTTCGGGGGACTATGAAGATAGCGCCAGGATGTGGGACATCGCCACAGGCAGACAGGTTAAAGCATTCAATGTGGAAGGGGTTTCCTCTATAGCTGTAAGCCCGGACGGTAAATATGCCCTATTCGGCGGCGTCATGAATATCAGGCTCTGGGATATTGAAAAAGACAGGGAGATAAAAACCTTCAGCGGACATAGTGGTTGGGTTCGGTCTGTCGCCTTCAGTCCTGATGGAAAGTATGCGCTTTCGGGGAGTGATGATAACGCCCCCATGCTATGGGATATTGCATCCGGCAAAGAATTAAGGAGCTTTGGCGGATATACGCAACAAGTTGCCTCAGTATCGCCAAGCGCAGTTGGCAAGAAAATTCTCATAGGTCAGGAAGTTGGTTTGCTGAATCTCTGGGACATTTCAAACGGCAGGCAGATCAAAACAATCAAACACACCCTTGGTGTTCGTGCTGTGGCAATCAGCCGCGATGGCACGTATGCTGCGGCAGGCGGGTGGGATTTTCCAGAAAGCTCTTCGACCATCAAACTCTGGAACATTACAACAGGCAGGGAAATACAGACTTTGAAAAAAGCAGGGGTGTATCACTGGGCTCGCCCTGTGGCAATAAGCCCTGGCAATAAGGATATTTTTTGGTCGGTTGGCTCCACGCTCATGTTATCGGATATTGCAACAGGGAAAGAAATAAAGACATACAGTGGTGGACACAAAGCAGAAATCCAATATGCAATGATGAGTGCTGATGGCAGATATGCCATTTCTAACGATGGTCTGGCGCTTAACATCTGGGATGTCTCTACGGGCAAAGCAATAAAAACTTTTGATAATAAAAATTGGGGATATCAAGGGACTTTTAGTTCAGACGGAAAGAACGTCCTCTTGATGGGTTTCGATTACGATAAAAGCAACAAGCTCATCTTCAAAATTTGGGATATTCCGACAAACAGAGAAATAAGCACATCGGCGGTGCAATACGACTCTAAAATCAAAACTGGTAATATCGACTTATTAGCCATGAGTCACGATGGCAGATTCGCACTTTGGTCGGAGAACATGACCTTGTACCTTTGTGAAATCTCGACCGGAAAAGTGCTAAGAACTTTATCCGGGCATGTGAACCGAATATCCTTCATAGGCATAAGTCCTGATGATAAGCATGTGTACTCCGGAAGTTATGACGGCACAACCCGCCTCTGGGACATCTCCACCGGCAAAGAACTCGCCCAGTTCATCAGTTTCACCGACAGCGAATGGGTTATCATCACCCCTGAAGGCTATTTCAACGCCTCACCGAATGGCGCCAAGCATCTCAATGTCCGTGTTGGCAACAATGTTTATTCCATAGACAACTTTTATGAAAAGTTCTTTAATCCTGTTTATGTTGCCTCTGTGCTACAGGGCAAAAAGGTTGAGGCGGTTGCAGATATAAGGAAAGGAATCTTAACGCCTCCTGATGTCAAGATTACCTCTCCTGAGCCGAACACATCATTCAGCACAGACACTGTGACAATAACCGTCTCTGCGAAGGATACAGGTGGCGGTATTGATGAGATACGGCTTTATCATAATGGCAAGGCAATTGGCGAAGATACGAGGGCTGTAAAGATCGTTCCAAAAGGCAGCGAAACAATAAAGACATACACAGTTGCCCTCGTTGATGGACTTAACACATTCAGGGCAACTGCATTCAGCAAAGACAGGACAGAATCAAACCCGTATGAACTCATGGTAAAACTCACAGCGCCATCAAAAGAGGTCAACCTTTATATCCTTGCAGTTGGCATAAATAAATACAAAAACCCTGCGTTGAACTTAAACTATGCAGAGCCTGACGCGCGGGGGATTGTGAATTTCTTCAGAGAAAAGGGCGGACTATTTAAAAAGGTCACTGTCATTGAGATATATGATGAGAAAGCCACCAGAGAGACGATAATCTCAAAGTTAAAGCAATTGCAAAACACCCAGCCGCAGGATGCAGTGCTGATATATCTTGCAGGACATGGCGAAAGCATTGGCGACAAATGGTATTTTATTCCCCATGAACTCACATATCCTGAAAGAGAGGAGGACGTAAAGACAAAGGGAATATCATCGGATGAATTTTCAGGCTATATAAAAAATATAACTGCACAAAAGATGCTCGTCTTGATTGATGCGTGCAAGTCAGGAGCAGTGCTTGTGGCATTCAGGGGTTTTGAGGACAGGAAGGCTCTATCGCAGTTGTCAAGGTCAACAGGTGTGCATATAATAGCAGCATCATCCAAAGACCAGTTTGCGGCAGAGGTAAAAGAACTCGGTCATGGGGTATTCACATACACCCTCCTTGAGGGATTAAAGGGCAAGGCAGCAGGCAAAGGTGAGACTGTTACAGTGAGAAAACTGATGGGATATATAGAAGAAAAACTGCCTGACATAACGAAGAAATACAAACAGGAGGCGCAATTTCCAGTAGTTGACTCAAAGGGAATGGATTTTCCGTTGGTAATAGTAAAATAGAACTGAAGGAGGTTGCGTTATGCTAAAAATATTTATTTCAGCGATTTTGAGTTTATTTCTATTCTCTAACCTTTACGCTGCACAATCAACAATCATTGAATCAGAAGGCTATGCATGCATGGGCGAGGATAAATCAATGAAGCAGACAGAGCATGCCGCTATGGCAGATGCAAAGGATAAAGCGGCAAAAAATGCAGCCACTTATATCAAGGGCGAGACAAAGGTAAAAGACTCACAGTTAGTTAAGGACATCATTGAGGCTTATAACAACGCTACAGTTGTAGTTGATAAGGAACTTGAAAAGGGCTGGTACACTGACCCCTCATTAGGCAAATGTTACAAGGTAAAGATAAAGGCAAATGTCATACCTGATGAAAATGCAATGAAAAGAATCTCTCAGGGAACCACAGATGATCCCTCTGCGCCTTTAAATGTACAGGTATGGACAGATAAAAAGGAATACAAGGAAGGCGATAAGATTAAGATTTACATGAGAGGCAATAAGCCGTTTTATGCAAAGGTTATCTATAAGGAGACAACCGGAAACCTAATCCAGATTTTACCAAACCCTTACAGGAAGGATAACTACTTTAACGGCGGTGTTATTTATGAAATCCCCTCAGGCAATGACAAATTTGAACTTGAGGTGAACCCTCCTTTCGGCGAGGAAAGCATTATGATATACGCAAGCGTCTCTCAGCTTGGAGATTTAGATCTGAAAAAAGAGGGCGGCGTCTATCAGGTAAAAACTAAGCCAAAAGATATAGGCATAAAGACAAGAAGCGTTAAAGTTAAGGAAGTCACAGAAGGGAAAACCCAGCAGGCAGCAGATTATTCTGAGGGGGAAGTTGTGGTAAAAACAGGGAAGTAACAGTATGCTGCTGCTATTCGGGCATAATTTTGTGGTTTTGAAGGATGTCCTATAAAAGGGAAAGTTTCTACGATATTCTGAAAAGAAGAATGTCTTAAACTATCTATAAACCTCTAACTTAAGGAGGGTGAAATGAAAACATTCAAAAAAATAACCATGCCAAGAATCGTGTTAATCACTTCAATTCTGTTCCTTACCTCATGCGCAATGGCAACGGCAGTCCCGGAGATCTATTTAAAGCAGAGCGATTTAAAGATGGAGCTCAACAAAGAGGCTTACGGCATAGATACAATGTATGTTTCAAAAGATGGAAAGTATATGCTAACTGGGAGTATGGGAGATGTTTTAACGGGACTCGGATTATCATCAAAGAGGGCTTCAATGCGGCTATGGGATCTGACAGAGGGAAAGCAGCTTCTAATGAAACCTACGTCGTCTGAACGAATGCACTCAGTTGCTCTATCGTCTGACAGCAGATATTCTGTGACTGGCGGGTTGGCTACAGTTCATGGTTGGCAATCAAAACAGGCAGCTATTCTTGAAATATGGGATATTGCTAATAGCGTTTTATTAAAAGATTTTAAAGATTTGCATGGTTCAGTAGTCAGCAGTGTGAATTTTTCTCCTGACGGGAGATATTTGCTTGCCACCGCAGGAACTGATATTCATCTGATTGACACAAAAACATGGAACATAGTCAGGACAATGAGTTATAAGTATCAAAAGTCATATTTTTCCTCTCCATATTTTTCCTCTCCATATTTTTCCTCTGGAGTCGCAACATTTTCCCCGGATGGAAAGTTCATTCTTTCGGGAGGACTGGATGCGGTAGTCCGATTGTGGGATGTTGAAACGGGAAGAGAGATCAGGCAGTTCCACGGGCATAAAAAAGGAATGTGGGGGGGTGTTAGTGCTGTTGCCTTTACTACTGACCGTTATGCGCTGACAAGCGGTTGGCATGACGATAATGTCATGCTCTGGGACATCAAGACAGGTGTTGAAGTTAGGCGATTTTCAGGATTTGAAAGTTATATGTTTACATACGTGTCCGGGCTTGCACTTTCTCCTGACGGCAAGCATGTGTTGATTGAGGGTTTTCCACTAAAGATTTGGGATATTCAAACGGGAGAAGGGTTGACAGATCTTAATTATATATGGAAAGGGATGAAAACTGCGAGTATTGGAAAAGCCCAGTATCATCCCAACGGACAGCATATTTTATTAACGTGGGGTGAACCCGCAGTTAGGATTTTCGATATCAAAACCGGCGAGGAAATAGCAGTCTTTATAGGCTTCGAAGACGGCGAGTGGCTAACAATTACAAGCGAGGGGTACTACAACGCTTCAGAGAAAGGCGCCCAGTATCTGACTGTTAAGATGGGTGATAAAGACTACATGGTCGAGAGTTTTTATGACGTCTTTTACCGTCCCGATGTTGTTACAGCCAAGTTGAGGGGGGATGACATAAGCGGTCTGATAACTATTACAATGAAAGACGCAATCAAAAGCCCTCCGCCTGTAGTTGAGATTAGCCCGATTGCGTCATCTCCAACATCTCCAAAGGCAAAAGTCTGCTACAAGGCAAAAAGCACAGGTGGAGGCATTGGAGAGATAAGGCTCTTTCATAATGGAAAACTTATCGAATCAGACGGCTACTACAAAGAAACGGCAAAGACATCAGACAAGATGCAATTAGCACAAATAAACAGCAAAACAATCTATGAAGACATGCGGAGCGTCAAAATAAAAGGCATAGGAGAGATAAGCCCGATAAAGAGCAAGACAAAAGGAGAACAATTTGAAGCCTGCAAAGAAGTGGACGCAATAGCAGGAGAAAACGAGATAAGCATAACAGCCTTTAATAAAGACAATACAGTACAGGGCTACATGCAGACAGTAAAATTCAACTCAACAATAAAACAGGAGGACGCTAATCTTTATATCCTTTCAATAGGCATAGACCAGTATAGGGACAACAGTGTCGCCCTAAAATATGCGGCAAGGGATGCAAAAGACATTGGAGAAAAACTGATGAGACAATCAGCGACATTATACAAGCCTCAGAATATTCATTACGAGCTTCTTGCTGACAATATGGCCACAAAGGCAAACACAATAAGCAAAATAAACGATCTTTCAAAGATAATCAAACCCACAGACAGCTTCATTCTCTTCGTAGCAGGACACGGAATACTTTTACAAAACCAGTACTACATGCTAACCAGCGAATATGACGGAAATGTAAATGAAGGCACAATGATAAGTTCAAATGAAATAGTTGAAATATCCAAGAAAATAAAATCCCTCTCACAGTTATTCATCTTTGACACATGCCATGCAGGAGGCGTGGATTATATCGTGAGCGGATTATATGATGCAAGGATGTCAGTGCTTGCAAAGAAGATGGGGCTTCACATATACGCATCAGCCAATTCAAAAGAGCAGGCAATGGACGGGTATCAGGGGAATGGTTTATTCACCTATACTCTACTTGACGGATTAAACAATAATAAAAATGCAGACAAAAACAAAGACAACAAAATCTCGCTCACAGAACTTGGAGAATACTCAAAACAGACCACAACAGATATATCAAAAAAGATTGGGCATGCACAGACGCCTCTAATCATAAACTTTGGAAAGGACAATACGGTTTATAATTTGAGATGAGGATATCAAACTATTGCAAATGCATTGAAGGCAGATGCGAATGGGGTAAAAAGGAATGAAAACAAAAAGGATAACTGAGAGTATTCTTGACACAATACTTTATCTTTCCGGACTTTTCAATTTAATCCTTAATGCATTTAAAAATCTTCCTTCCCTTAGAATCGGCCCTGTGCGCACTGTTTTCTTCAGGCAGATATATTTTGCCGGAATTGAGACTTTAGGCAAGATGATAATCATAGGGCTGTTAATCGGGATTGTCATAATAAGCCAGATTACAAGCCTCATAGGCGTCGGAAGAGGAGAGCTTATAGGGAAAATACTGGTTTGGGTTGTAATCAGAGAGTTAGGCCCATTATTCGCAGCAATAGTAGTGATTGCAAGAAGCGTTACCGCAATATCCGCAGAACTTGGCTCCATGAATGCGCAGGGCGAGGTTGCAAGCATTGAAATGATGGGCATAGACCCTGAGCGATACCTGATAATGCCAAGGATTATTGCGCTTACATTGTCAGCGGTCATGCTGACTTTTTATTTTGAACTTGCAGCCATACTCGGAGGCATAACTGTCACATCGCTATTCTGGGGCATTCCATTTGAGCAGCATACTACAGGGATACTGTCTTCCCTGACCATCCCGGAGTTATCCGCATCTCTTGTGAAAAGCCTTTTGTTCGGGCTGGTAATCTCAGCAGTAAGCTGTTCTCAGGGGCTCAAGGTCAGCGGAAGCATAACCAAAATACCACAGGCAACAACAAAGGCGACAATGCAGAGCCTGTTTTTTGTGTTTATCTTTGATGGTATAATAACCCTTATATTTTTCCTATGATTACACTTGAATGTGCAAGCCTTAAGGGATTTTTAGATTGCGCTTCACTGGCTATCTCCGGTGGAAAGGCCTGTGTTGTTTTGACAGAAACCGAGTTCGAGAAAAACCTTCTCCTGAGAATATTCACAGGGCTGACAAGGCTGGATTCAGGCAAGATTTTTATTTTTGAAAAAGAGGTATCATCTTTTTCATCCGGCGAGCTCAATGCCGCGAGGAAAAGAATGGGCATTGTCTTGAACAATGGAGGGCTTATAAGCAATCTCAAGGTCTGGGAAAACATAATGCTGCCCTTGTCTTATCATTCATCCTTATCACATCATGACATGGACGAGAAAATGATAAGCATTTTGGGTAAAATAGGCTATGACGATGACCTGACAATACTTCCGGGCCCTTTGCCTGTTTACAAAAAGAGGCTTGCAGGGTTTGCAAGGGCCATGCTTATGGAACCTGATTTGATTATCTACGATTCAGTTTTTGAAGGCTTAAGTCCTGATATCAGAAGTAAAGTGCTGGAAACCATTACTGCGTTCCAGCGTCAAAAAGAGGGCAGGGCATCTCTGTTTTTTGACATGGACGAAGGGTTGCCGGATTATATCAGAGCAGACAGCATTTACACATTAAAGAAGGGGAAATTTTATGAAAGAAACTGACCCGAGATTCCTAAGGCTGACAGGAAAAGTAGGATTGTTTTTTATTATTGCAGCCGCAGGCATAATAGCTACTGTGGTTTTTATTGGAATTGAACGCGGCGTCTTTACGGCTAAATACAGGATTAATTTTACGGTTGATAAAGGCACGGGATTTTTTGAGGGCATGCCTGTCAAGCTTTCAGGATTTAAGATCGGTAAAATAGATTCCATGTCGCTTGATGAAAATGCAAAGGTTAAAGTCACCCTTTTAATCAATAAGAAATACAGTAAATGGATACGGCAGGATTCAAAGGCAATGCTTACGAAAGAAGGCTTCATAGGCGAGGGTGTTATAGACATTAGCGTGGGCAGTACTAATAAGCCTGTTATCGGAGACGGAGGCATTATCCAGAATGAGAAGGCAAGGGGACTTGATGAAATTGCGGAAGAGATGCGTCCGGTAATAGGCGAAATTAAAGATATCATAACCTATATAAATGATCCGAAGGGCGACATTAAGCAGACCCTTTCAAACCTTAAAACATTGTCTTCCGGCCTTAATGCAACAAAGGAAAATGCTGACAAGCTTTTAAAGAACGCTGACAGTAATATTTCAGGCGTTTCGTCTGATGCTTCAAAAGCCCTTAAAAATATTGATAAAACTGTTTCGTCTATGAACGATAAAATAAATCCTGTAATCGATAAACTTAACAGGACCATGGACCATGCAGAGAAAACAACAGCAAACCTTAAGGATGCGGTGGAAAAAGCAGCTCCGAAAGTGCCGCCGCTTTTAAATAAAGGCGAGGACGCACTGAGCGACACCAGTGAAGTTGTAAAGTCTTTAAAGCAGATATGGCCTATACGCCTCTTTATTGAAAAGCCAAAGGACAGCCTTATTCATGGAGACAGCTATGAATAGCAGCCGGCAAGAGATAGTTAAAAGTTTAAAGTTGAAAATTAAAAGTTCAAAACTTAAGGCTGTTTGCTGTTTGCTGTTTGCTGTCTACTGTCTACTTCTGATTGGCTGCAGTGGCGCTCAAACCCAAACATTGTCCGCCGTTAATCTGAGGGCAATTGAATACAACCAGAACGCAGCGAAGGCTGTGGAAAAAGGCGATTATGAAAAGGCATTGGCTTATTACATGGAAGCCCTGAAGATAAACCGTTCAATTGAAAATACAGAGGGAATAGCCGTTAACCTTATAAACATAGCTGTGCTATATCAGAAAAAAGGGAATCCCTCAAACGCACATGAATTTGTAGATATAGCTTTTTCCATGCCTGATATAAGCAATGAAATCAGGTCAGATGCAGCGTATGAGAAGGCAAGGATTTATCTAAAGGAGAAAAATGCTGCGAAGGCAAAGGAGTGGGTTAATAAGTCTTTGTCCGTGGATAAAGGGCTCCGCGAGGGAAGCAGATGGAATCTGATGGGAAGAATTTCCTTCGCAGAAGGCAAATACGACGAAGCTGCTGCAATGGCAAATACCGCGCTTAACCTCAACAGGGAAAACAAGCAAAGGGCTGAAGAGTCAAATTCTTTAAGGCTGATGGCTGAGATAAATGCTCAGAAGGGCCTTTATTGGGAATCAAGAGAGTTATACAAAAAATCACTTGAGATTGATAAGGAGCTCGGAGACAGCAAAAAAATTGCCACGACTCTCAGGGGAATAGGAATGCTTTCTTTAAAACAGGGGCATTTTCAGGATGCCGCAATTTTTTATTTGAGGGCTTATGATGTCAGCAGCAACGCCGGGGATACGGAAGGGACATCAGAGGCGCTGGATTCCCTGTCAGATGCATACCGGAAATCAGACGATGATAAAAAGGCAGAGGAAATTTTGAAAAAGAAAGCCAATCTCGAAAAAGAGAAAAAGAAATAGATTCCAGATGAGATTTGATGTAATTACAATCTTTCCTGATATCTTTAATGCCTACCTCAATGCCAGCATCCTTAAGAGAGCAGCAGAAAGAAATATTATTGAAGTAAAGGTCCATAATCTGAGGGATTTCACGACTGACAGGCACAGAACTGTGGATGATTATCCTTATGGCGGCGGGCCGGGCATGGTGATGAAGCCCGAGCCGTTCTTCAGCGCGGTGGAGCATATTAAATCCGACGGCATTCCAAGGCGCGTTGTTATGCTGACGCCACAGGGGAAGACATTTAGTCAGGATATGGCGCTTTCTATGTCCGGACAAAATCAAAATATGATTCTTATATGCGGCAGGTATGAGGCTATAGATGAAAGGGTAAGAAGTCTTGTTGATGAGGAGATTTCCATAGGCGATTATGTATTGACTGGCGGAGAACTGCCTGCTTTGGTTATAATAGACAGTATTGTTAGGCTTATCCCGGGCGTGCTTGGAGATGAGCGCTCTGCTGAAGAAGAATCATTTGCATGCGGCGGGATACTTGAATATCCGCATTACACAAGGCCTCCTGATTTCAGAGGGCTTAAGGTGCCTGAGGTTTTGTTGTCAGGAAATCACAAGGCAATATCTCAGTGGAGAAGAAAAGAGGCTTTAAGATTAACCATTGTCAGAAGGCCTGATCTTATGTCCCAATATGTATCGGGGTTGAAAGACGAGGATAATAAATTGGTTTCGGAAATAAAGGAGGAAGAAAAAAAACATGAATATGATTGAATCAATTGAAAGAGGATACATGAAAGAAGTTCCCGCATTCAATGTCGGCGATACTGTCAAGGTATCCGTAAAAGTTGTTGAAGGAGACAAAGAAAGGCTCCAGCCTTTTGAGGGCGTTGTTATCGCAAGGCGCGGCGGCGGAACAAGAGAGTCTTTTATGGTCAGAAAGATATCTTTTGGCATCGGAGTTGAAAGGATATTTCCGCTGTATTCTCCAAACATAGATAAGATTGAAGTAATTAAACAGGGTTCGGTAAGAAGGGCTAAGCTTTACTACCTGCGAGGTAAAAAAGGCAAGGGCACACGCATAAAAGAGAAAGAAAGAGAATTTGTACAGCAAAAGGCTTAATGAATATCTTCCTGTATGATGAATCCCTGAGGCAAAAGGGGTTTTGCAGGATTGCCGGGATAGATGAGGCAGGAAGGGGGCCATTGGCAGGTCCTGTTGTGGCTTCTGCCGTGGTCATGCCTGACGGTAAAACAATAAAGGGACTGCGGGATTCAAAGAAAGTTCCTGAAGCCGAAAGAGAAAGCCTGTTTGACGATATAATGGGTTGCTGCCTTGACGTCGGCGTAGGGATAGTAGATGCCGGGGAGATAGACAAGATTAACATTCTCAGAGCTACAAAGCATGCGATGGAAAAGGCAATAAAAGCCCTCTCAGCAGAACCTGACCTTTTACTTATAGATGCCGTGAAGCTGCCCCAGGTGCATATTAAGCAAATTTGTCCGATAAAGGGGGAATCTGTCAGCGCCTCTATCGCAGCAGCATCTATCGTCGCAAAAGTAACAAGAGACAGGCTGATGCAGCAATATCACGAAATCTACCCTGAATACGGCTTCGAGAAGCATAAAGGATACTGCACAAAAGAACATATGGAAAAATTACTCAGCTATGGGCCTTGCCCTATTCACAGAAAAAGCTTTGATAAGGTAATGGATTTAGCACTGCCATTCGGGCAATAAAAGTGTTTAGTATCAGTGAATAGTGCCAGTAGTTTTCTGAACACTGACACCAAAAACTGACACTGGCAGAATGAGAGGGTATTATGGAACAGGAAAGAATAGATGAAGCGTTAGAGCTTATATGGTTGCTTGAAGAAGAGGGGCGCACGGAGTTCAACAGGTTTAAATTAAACTCCGATGATGTTAATTTTGATGAGATGGTTAATGAGATGATAAAAAGCAATCTTATCCTTCTTAAAGAAGACAAGGTTGGATTCACAGAAAAAGGCCGTATGCTCGCAAAAGGACTCATCCGCAGGCATCGTCTTGCAGAACAGCTCTTTACTGATGTTTTTGAGCTTCCTGAAACCGCTGTTGATGCTGACGCATGCAAGATGGAACACATCCTTAGCGAAGAATTGACAGAAAGCGTCTGCACTTTTCTTGGACATCCTCCAAAATGCCCTCATGGAAAGCCGATACCAAGAGGCGAATGCTGCAAGAAATATAAAATAGAAATAGAACCGCTGGTTGTCAGGCTGACTGACTTTGAGGTCGGGCTGAAAGGAAGGATAGTTTTTATAGTATCAGCCGAAACATCAAGGCTTAACAGGCTCAGCTCTATGGGCATAATTGCCGGAAGCGTAATAAAGTTACTGCAAAAAAAACCCTCCCTTGTTATTCAGGTTGAAGAAACGGCAATCGCAATAGATCCTGACATTGCAAAAGAGATATACGTTAAAAAAACCTCCTGATACAGAAGGAGGCTATGCCTGTTTTTCGGCAATATTAAACTACCATTTCAATGGTGCAGATGTTATACGATATATCAGCCTCTTACAAATTCTCATGCGGGGCTATCCGCTCCACTTCGTAGAGACTTCAGCCCCTATTCTGACAGACCCGTGAATCTTGCCTCAATCCAAACACAGCCTCCTTATTCATGCCTGCCTTGCTACAGGTTCATCCCGCATGTTAAATTTTAAGATGCAGCGAAAAGTGCATATTCATACATTCGGATGCCAGATGAATGTCCATGATTCTGAGAAAATGGCCGGCATTCTTAAGGCTGAAGGCTATATCAAGGCTGCAAATGCAGAAGATGCAGACCTCATAATCTTTAATACCTGCAGTATAAGGCAGAAGGCAGAACAAAAATTCAGAAGCGAACTCGGAAGGATAAAATTATTAAAAACCAAAAACCCGCTGCTTAAGATAGCTGTTGCGGGCTGCATTGCACAGCAGAGGGGGAGGGATATACTTAAAAAGAGCCCTCATGTGGATTATGTATTCGGCCCGCAGAATATCCACAAATTAGGCGCTATGTTAACAACAAATGCTATGGTTTGCATTGAAGATAACCCAGAGATTCAACACACCGACCTTCCTGCAGAGAGAAAGGAAAATGTTAAGGCATGGGTCTCCATAATGTACGGATGTAATAATTTTTGCAGTTATTGCATAGTGCCTTATACGCGGGGCAGAGAAAGGAGCAGGCCCAGTCAAAATATATATAAAGAAATACATGAGCTGGCTGAAAAAGGATTTAAGGAAGTAACTCTTCTCGGACAAAATGTTAACTCTTATAATAGCGATACTAATTTCCCCGGACTCCTGAGGAAAATAGACACCATAAAAGGGGTTGAGAGGATAAGGTTTGTCACATCACACCCCCGGGACCTTTCTGATGAACTGATTTTATGCATTAAGGAATTGCCAAAAACCTGTGAACATATTCACCTGCCGCTCCAGTCAGGTTCAAGCAGAATACTCAAGCTTATGAACAGGGGATATACCTATGAGGACTACATTGAAAAGGTCAGAAAACTCAAAGAAAGTATCCCACAGATTGCAATAACAACAGACCTTATTGCAGGTTTTCCCTTCGAAACGGACAATGACCATTCCATGACCATTAAAGCCTTAAGAAGCATTGAATTTGACGGCATTTTTGCTTTTAAATTTTCTCCACGACAAGGGACAAAAGCCGCAGAGATGGAAGGAAGCATTAATGAGGAGATAACGTCGCAGCGGCTCAATGATATACTCGGGCTTCAGGACGACATTACTCTAAGTAAGAATGAGGCGCTCAAGGGAACACTTCAGGAAGTGCTTGTTGAGGGTGCAAGCAAAACAGACAAGAGAAAGATAACAGGCAGAACAAGGACAAACAAGATAGTTAATTTTGAGGGTGATGAGGCGTTCACTGGCTGTTTAGTTAATGTTGAGATTAGAACAGCGATGAGGCACTCTCTTGAAGGCAGGCTCACAAGTCAAAGCCGATAATACCCACAAAGGTGCGTGTCTTGATTTAAAACCTAAAGTAAAACATTCAGAACTTCTTGAAACTATTTTAAAACAAACAACAATAAGGTATCTCAAAAATGTTCTAATAGAAGAGAACAATATGAAGGGTACATGCTCCGGGACAACAGGTAATCACTTGAAAGTTATCGTGCCCATTGATAACCATTCTCGCGGATCCCTTATTACTGTAAGGATTCAGAGCATTCAAGAGGGTAAGCTTATCGGCATCCCAATCTTTTGTCACAACTAATTGATTCTAAAGGTATTTCAGCCTGCCTAAAACTCGTTCATATCCGTAGAAACCTATACAGACATTGACCTGAGCCCCGCTACATATCGTCTTAATAACAACTTATCAACAACCTTTGTTTATAGCGTATGTCCGATAAGATATATTATGTTAAATTAACATAAACACAAAACCATAGGGTATCCTATAGTGGGGTTGATCGTGCGAGGCATGGAGTTATATGAAGGCTCCCCTGTCTTGTTAAGGAAGTGTTTTGTAATTGCCTTAAATTTCAATAAGTTCGTAGTCTCTGCTTCCAAGCCCCAGCCTCCCAGCCTCCTCTATCTGCATGCGGTAAGGCTTCCTTGAAAGCTTAAAAAGAATATCCTTGGTTTGCCTTCCTTGCTTTCCAGGCGCGATTGCCGCTGATTGCGGTAAGGGCTTTGCCTTTAAGAGTATATCAGTCGTTGCCTGCTCAATTGCCACTATGTCATCAGAGACAAGAATTCCCTGATCCTGCATGACCGGCACATCAGCAGCCGGCATGCAATCACATTCAGGCTGTATTTCTGTAAGGAAGTTTATATAAATCACTTTATTAGGCTTGAACGTACTTAAAACAGCCAAAGCAGCTTCTGCGAGGGCCTTCATGAATCTTTCATCATCTCCCGGCAGCATCAAGGCGCCTTCCGGACAAACCCTGGTGCACCTGCCGCACCTCCAGCAGTCATCTTCGTTATAGCCAAACATTTCGTTTTCGAACTTTATCAGTTCAAGAGGGCAGGTTTCTTCGCATTGAAGACAGAGCGCACATTTTTCTTCATCCCAAAGTAACCTGCCCTCACCTATTGTATGCATTGCGCCCCTTCCGCACTTCCATCCGCAGTGTCGATGACTGGAACTTATCCCTCCCATGGCAACGTTTTTAATTGCACCGGCATAGCCTGCCTGAATATGCCCCTTTACATGTGAACAAACGACCATTGCGGGAACATCATAGATAAGGCTTGCAACTGCTATTTCACCAAGAATTTCGCCTGCTTTAACCATTATATTATCATTGCCGTAAAGTCCGTCACCAAGCACAACAGGCGCTCCAACTGAGAGTGAATTTATTCCGTTCTGGTTTGCGACTTCAAGATAATCCAGTCCTTTTATACGTACCGTATCTGTCACAAAAGGCTTTGCATCTATACCCTTCAAAGCATCCACAACCTTTCTCAAAAATACAGGTCTTACAACCCTGTGGGCGCCTTCTGAACCGAAATGAGTTTTCACTGCTATCCATTCATCCTTATTAAAATGTGCCGAAAGATTAATTTCCTTAAGCACCCGTTCGAGTTTGCCGGGCATGCTGTCAGCATACTTCCATTTTTTTACTCTTGCTGATGCAAAATAGACCTTTGACATTTTCCCCTCATTTCACAAGCTTATTATAAATATAGCCGATCAGCACTGCGCTCACAAAGCCATCAGCAAAACCATAGAGCAGCCCAAGAAAACTTCCAAGCGGAGTTATGCTGTAACCCGGATATATGGATTGCGCAAGAACTTCCAGAAAAAGTTTGCCGTGGCCTGTGTAATAGGAAATCCATGTTGTTATAAACAGCGAAACGCCCCAGACTGATCCAAGCGCAGCTCCGAGTGCAATCGGTCTTAATTTCATATGCACCTCAATTTTTACCCTCTATCTTAATAACTCCGGTACTTATTTGTTATCGGGAACCGCCTGTCTTTGCCGAATGCCCGCGGTGTTATTTTTATTCCCGGAGGAGACTGCCTTCTTTTATATTCACTCCTGTCTATCATCTCTATGACCTTCCTTGTGCACTCAATATCGCATCCTGAAGGCAATATATCCTCAAAACTTTTGTCGTCTTCAACATATGCCTTGAGTATGGGATCAAGCACAGGATACGGAGGCAGAGAATCCGTGTCCTTCTGATCAGGCCTCAGTTCTGCTGAAGGTTCTTTCCAAAGCACCCTCTCAGAGATTAGCGCCCTCCCCTCATTAGAATTTTTCCATTTGCAAAGTTCATATACAAGGGTCTTAGGCACGTCTTTTATAACTGCAAAACCTCCTGCCATATCTCCGTAAAGTGTAGCATATCCGACGCTCATTTCAGACTTATTCCCTGTTGTCAGAACAAGCCGTCCGAATTTATTGGAAAATGCCATAAGTATATTCCCTCTTATTCTCGCCTGAAGGTTCTCTTCTGTTTTATCTTCAGGAAGCCCTTTGAATTGCATTTTAAGACTTTCACGATAAACTTCAAATATATTGCTGATAGGCGCCTCAATTATTTTAATGCCGAGACTTCTGGCGAGTTCATAAGCATCTTCCCTGCTTTCTTTCGACGTATACGGAGACGGCATAAAGATACCTGAAACATTTTCTCTGCCTATGGCGTCAACTGCAATTGCAGCAACGAGTGCAGAGTCAACTCCGCCGCTTAAACCTATTACAACTTGTTTAAAATCATTCTTTACCGCATAATCTCTGGTGCCTAAAACAAGCGCTTTATAAACCTCTTCTTCAAATCCCCCCTCGCCCCCCTTTTCTAAAGGGGGGATGGGGGGATTATAACCGTCCAATGCTATCTCTGAGATAATCATCTCTTCTTCAAACTGTTTTCCTCTGACTATAATCGCTCCTGTTTTATCAGTTATAAAGCTCCCTCCGTCAAAAACAAGTTCGTCCTGCCCTCCGACTGTATTTAGATATGCGATTACTATTTTATTGTCAGATGCCCTTTCAGAAATCATCTTTTCCCTTAAATGTGCCTTGCCCATATGATACGGGGAAGCATTTATATTCAAAATGACCTCAGCGCCTGCAAGAGCCTGATACTTTGCAGGGCCTTCGGGATACCATATATCCTCACAAATATTCACTCCGATATTTATATCCTCAATTCTATAGACAGGGGTTTCGTTCCCTGCCCTGAAGTATCTGTATTCGTCAAAGACCCCATAGTTTGGAAGAAACACCTTGTGGTACACGCCAATCATCTTGCAGTTCCGGATTATTGCTGCAGCGTTGTAAAGAATGCTGTCTTTTCTGTCAACAAAGCCGACAACAGCCGCTATATCTTTCGTATTTTCAATAACCATGCTTAATGCCTCAAGGTTATCGTCTATGAAATGGCGCTTCAGGAGAAGGTCTTCAGGGGGGTAACCCGTAATTGACAGTTCGGGGAATATAACGAGAGAAGATTTCTTTTCCCTTGCCTTCCGGATGTAATCGCAAATCTTTAAGACATTGCCTTCAATGCCGCCGACAGTAGGATTAATCTGGGCAAGGGCAATTCTGATTCTCTTCATCTCTCTCCTCTGTCATTCCGAGGTCATTTCGACCGAGGAATCTAATTATTCAGCGCACCAATATCATGGTTTAAGATTGCTTCGGCTTCGCCTCGCAATGACATTTACACCTTTACTCAATGATAATTTGAAGCGCTTCCATTTGTAAACCCCGTTTAGAAAACAATTGTTTTTCTAACGGGGTAAAGCCGCATAAAAATTTAAAGCAACTTTTAACTTCCAACTTCTAACTCTTAAGTTTTTATGTATAATACCCCATGGATTTTTTGGACATGCTGTTTCCTGTCTCCGGCGTGAAGACTAACATTCTATTGCCGCCGCTTATTGCAATGGTTATTTCATTCTTCACCTCAATGGCAGGCATATCAGGCGCATTCCTTCTTCTTCCCTTCCAGATGAGTGTGCTTAATTACACTGCTCCATCAGTGAGCGGGACAAATCATGTCTTTAACATCTTTGCGATTCCAAGCGGTGTTTATCGTTACATTAAGGAAGGCAGAATGGCGTGGCCGTTGACATGGGTGATAATTGCAGGCACTCTGCCGGGAGTATTTCTCGGTTTTCATGTGAGGGTTTTGTATCTCCCCGATCCAAAAGCATTTAAGTTTTTTGTTGGGTGCGTATTACTTTATATCGGAAGCCGCCTGCTTAAAGAATTCATAGGTAAAGGCAAAATAAAACCTTCTGCTGCAAAGGCCCTTGAAAAAAAGTTTAAACAGCAGCAAAGTTCAAGACTAACAGCAGGCATCCCGTCTCATGCGGTTGTAAAGACAAAACATATATCATTAAAAAAGATTGAATATGAG
The DNA here is from genome assembly GCA_016195565.1 of Nitrospirota bacterium. NCBI lineage: Bacteria > Pseudomonadati > Nitrospirota > Nitrospirota bacterium. The sequence goes on from JACPZK010000004.1 coordinate 44,015, forward strand.
TTCTGGGGCGAAATTTTCTCATTTAACCCTATTGTCGTATTTATTCTGTCATTTGTTGTGGGAATAATCGGAGGAGCTTACGGCATCGGAGGCGGCGCAATTATTGCTCCTTTCTGTATTTCATTGCTGCACCTGCCTGCATATACGATTGCAGGCGCTACTTTAATGGGAACATTTATGACATCAATTGCAGGAGCATTGTTTTACAGTATTCCGCTGATAGTGAATAACACCTCCTCAATGCCTGACTGGCCTTTGGGCATTCTGTTTGGCATTGGCGGGTTTGCAGGCATGTATATCGGAGCGCGCCTTCAGAAATTTGTTCCGCAGCAGCTTATTAAGATAGTATTAGGACTGATAATTATTTTCCTGTCAATCAGATACATTCTGCAGTTTTTTGCATTTTTTTGAATTCAGGCTGCATATCATGTAAAATATCAGTAAGATGCCCTTAGCCAGAGAAGCTAAAATCTATAAAACATTTATGGTCTCCATAAGCCTGATGATTATTGCAGTCCTGTCAGGGATTTTTTTTATTACAACTGCAAGAACCCGACAGTTAATAGATGAGGAAAATGTAATAAGGGCCAGGACATTATTTAACAGTATAATTTTAACAAGAAAGTGGAATGCTAATCATGATGGAGTATACGTTGAAAAAAAGAAGGGGGATAAGTCTAATCCATATTTAACAAGCCCTGACATCAAAACAACTGACGGAAAGGTTTATACAAAAAAGAATCCAGCCCTGATGACCCGCGAAATTTCTGAATATGCTGAAAAGGAAGGGCTGTTTAAATTTCATTTAACAAGCCTGAATCTCCTCAACCCTGCAAATAAGCCTGACGATTTTGAGACAAGGGCATTGTCATTATTTGAAAAGGGGATAAACGAAACTTCCCATATTGAAAAGAAGAACGGCATAACATATTTCAGATATATGGCTCCGCTTTACATAGAGAAAGAATGTCTTCAGTGCCATTCAGCTCAGGGCTATAAGATAGGCGAAGTGAGAGGCGGCATCAGTATAACCTTTGATATTAAGAATATTCGCAGTAAGTTAGAAACCTATGCGAGCATTTTCGGTCTGCTGTCCGCATCTTTCCTTTTGGGGCTTATCTTTTTCTTTACAGCGCGGTTAATAAAGAAAACTTCGGAAATTCAGCAGCGATTCGAACACCTGGCTATTACAGACGGGCTGACAGGAATATTTAACAGAAGACACATAATGACAAGGTTTAATGAGGAATTCGAAAGAGCACAAAGGCTTAAGAAAAAACTGGGATGCATCATGATTGATATAGACAGGTTCAAATCCATAAATGATGAGTTCGGTCATCTTGTCGGAGATGAGGTATTGAGAGAAGTTTCAGTCCGTATAAAGAATTCCATCCGAATTTATGACGTCTTAGGCCGTTACGGCGGGGAAGAGTTTTTGATTGTATTGCCTGATACAGATTTTGATAATACAAGGAGCCTTGCTGAAAGAATAAGGGAAAATGTAAAAGCAGATATGTTTTTAGCGGCAGATATGCCTTTGCATATCCATATTACCATCAGCTTAGGCATTACGCGCATGACAGATGGGGACAGATCTATAGACGATATCATAAAGAGAGCGGACGAAGGACTGTATAAAGCAAAAAACAGAGGAAGAGACAGAGTTGAATGGCTTTAACTGAGGAATTCCTCCCAGTTTGAGTTGCCGACAAATCTTGTCTATAATAAGCAAGAACATTTACACACACAAGGAGGTGCTTTTATGTTAAAAACTGTTGTTGACTGGGATACATGTGTAGGGTGCGGCGCATGTGCAGAGGTCTGCCCTGAAGTCTTTCAACTTAGAGATGATAAGGTATGGGTTGTCGGACTGGACAAATGCAATACCTGCAATTGTCAGGAAGCTGCCGACATCTGTCCTGTTCAGGCAATAACCGTTACTGAGGAGTAACCGGTAAAACTATGAAGGTTATTGCATTTTTAGGAAGTCCGAGAAAGGACGGCAATACAGAGCTTCTGCTTAATGAAGCAATAAAGGGGATTATCGCCTCGGGGGACTCGGCTGGGCGAGAGATTCCCGGCTCTGCTGTGCAAATCTTTAACCTCAATCTCATGAAGATCTCTCCATGTCAGGACTGTGGAGGATGCGACGAGACAGGCAAATGCACTGTTGAAGACGAGATGTCTCAGATTTACAATACAATAAAAACTGCGGACAGAATCATCCTTGCATCGCCAATCTTTTTCTTCGGGCTAAGTGCGCAGACAAAGATAATGATTGACAGGTGTCAGGCATTCTGGTGCGAAAAGTATCTGCTCAAGAAACCAATCCCTGAAGGCAAATTCGGAAGGAAAGGGCTCTTATTGCTCGTAGGGGGCATGGAAAAAGAGGATGGGATTAAGTGTTCCGAGGCAACTGCAAAGGCATTTTTCAGAACCATCAGCGTGCCTGAACATAAGACGTTGAGTGTTCTTGGCGTTGACGCAAAAGGCGCAATACTTGGGCATCCCACTGCGCTTAAAGATGCATATGAGGCAGGAAAAGAACTGGTTAGGGGTTAACTCTCTTCCACCTTCTGTGTATCCACAGCCATTCTGATGGATATTCTTTTACATACGCTTCAATAAAACCTGAAAACTTTTTTGTATCTTCAATAACCGCTTTCTCTTTATCTGCAATATCTGATAATTTTACCTCCGGATAAATCGTTATTCTATGGCCTTTATCTGTTCTGTGAATAAATGCAGGCAGGACTGCTGCCCCAGTTTTTCTTGCTATGAGCGCCGGCATCTTTGTTATCCATGCCCCTCTTCCGAGAAAATCTATTACATACCCCTCATCTGAAAGCACAGCCTGATCCATCAGAATCCCTACGGAGCCGCCTTCTCTGAGCCTTTCAATAATATTCCGCAAAGCTCCTTTTTTATAAATGACACTGTTGCCGTACCTCTGTCTTGCCTTCTCTATAAATTTGTTTATATAAGGGTTATTGCTTCTTCTTGCCACTGCTGAAATGTCCAATAACTTGTAAGATGAGGCTATTGCCACGAGCTCCCAGTTCCCGCAGTGTCCTGTTATAAATAGAATACCTTTGCCCTCTGATTTGGTCTTGTATGCATTTTCAGCTCCCTCAATCTCTACAGCATCTATTATTTTTCTGCCTGCGCCGTAATATATTTTGATTATCTCGCTTAGAGACCTTCCTAAATTCCTGAAATTATTTCTGATTAGCTTTTCAGGCGTTTCCGTAATGCTGATCGCGTGAGATGATATTGAATTGCGGAGATTTTCTATTGCGATCTTTCTTCTGCTTCTCCAGAGATAAAAAAGCAGAATACCGAGAAATTCTCCGAACTTAAGCGGAAATACTGCCAAGGGCACGGACAGCGCTACATAAAGACAAGCCTCAAGAAACCACGCCGTCCGTTTCATGCGTTATTTTCTTTTTTGCCTTTCTCTTTTTCTTCTTCTTCCTCTTTTTCCTTCTTTCCCTTCAAGGCCTCTCTTATTTCTTCAAAGCGTTTTGCAACAAGGTAATTGATTGTGCCTTCCGGATAGGTTCCATCTTCCCTTAACTCGCCTGCAGGCAGGCCTGTGAGTATTTCAAGCCCTTCCTCAGCTCTGTTTATCGGGTATATTGTGAATTTTCCTGCCTTAACAGCATCAACCACATCCTTTTTTACCATCAGGTGTTTTACATTCCGCCTCGGTATTATGACACCGTGGCTTCCGTCAAGCCCTCTCAATCTGCACAACTCAAAGAATCCCTCTATCTTTTCATTTACACCGCCTATTGGCTGGACCTCTCCGTTCTGGTCCATAGAGCCTGTAACCGCAATGCTTTGTTTTAACGGCACATTCGCAATACTGCTTAAAAGAACATACAGTTCTGCGCATGAAGCGCTGTCGCCCTCCACCATATCATAAAGCTGCTCAAATGTTATTGAGGCTGAAAGGCTTATTGGCTTTTTTGAAGCATATCTGCTGCCAAGGTAGTTCGTTATTATGAGTATTGCCTTTTCATGTATCCTGCCGCTCATCTTGGTTTCTCTTTCTATATTCACAACTCCTGCTTTTCCTGTGTATGTCGAGGCAGTTATCCTTGAGGGCTTGCCGAAACTGTAATCCCCGAGGTCAAGAACGGCAAGTCCGTTAACCTGTCCGGTTTTTTCTCCTGAGGTGTCAACTATCAGTGTCCCCTCCGCAATCATTTCACGCATACGCTCTTCTATTCTGTTGTTTCTGTAAACCTTTTCGTTTATGGCTTTCTCCACATGCTCATTTGTAACTGTCTTGCTTTTTGCCTTTAAGGCCCAATAGTTTGACTCAACGATAACGTCATTTATTTCGCTGAACTTTGACGAGAGTTTTTCCTGATGTTCCGCAAGTCTTGAGCCGTACTCCACAACCTTTGCAATGCCTGTCCTGTCAAAGGGCAGCAGCTTTTCCTCCTTGCATTTCGCCGCAACAAAGGATGCGTATTTTTGTATGTTTTCATCGGTCCTGTCCATCCTGCTGTCAAAGTCAGCCTTGACCTTAAACAGTTCCCTGTATTCTTCATCAAGGCTGTAAAGCAGATAATAAAGATAGGGATTGCCGACAAGTATGATTTTAACGTTGAGCGGAATTGCCTCGGGCTTGAGGGTTGTTGTGGATATCAGCCTGTACTGTTCCCATACGTCTTCTATTTTTACTTCCTTATTCCTTAAGGCGCGTTTCAGCGCATCATAGGCAAATATATTTCTCAGAAGGTCCAGGACATTGATGACTATATAACCTCCGTTTGCCCTGTGAAGCGAGCCGGCTTTTATCATTGAGAAATCCGTTATTGCAATCCCGTACTGTATCTTATGTTCTATTCTTCCAAAGAGATCGAAGTATGTCGGGTTGCTCTCGAATACACACGGCGCGCCTTTAGTCTCTCTATTGTTCACAAGGACATTAACTATGTACCTGGTAAATGTCGGTTCGGTTTTCGGCATCCTCATAAATGGCAGCGCCGGCATTTGTTCCTCCGTCGTCTTAAAATCATCGAGGTGCGCAAGTATGTCTTCCTTAACGCCTTCAAGATACGCAGTTATCCTTTCATGACTGCTATATTTGTTTTTCAGTTCGTCTATCAGATGTCCGACAGCAGAAAGCGCAGCCTCTCTCTCAAGCCTGGCAAGGAGGTCCTTGACAAGCTTCTCTCCGTCTCTCAATGTCCTGACAACATCATCAAGTCTGTCCTGAAGCATTTTGCCCAGCTCTTCTATTTTTTTTCTGGTTTTTTCATCCAGGGCTTCAAAATCTTCTTCCTTTAGCGGCTCTCCTGTTTTTTTGATAGGAACTATCAGTAAGCCGCTGACGGTCTTTCTTATAGAAAATCCTTTTGCTTGCGCCTCATCTTCGAGCTGAGAGAAAAGGTCTTTCTGTTTCTTTTGAAATTCCTCAAGAATAAGGTTTTTCTGCTTTTCATATTCTTTAGACTCAAAGACCTTTGGTATCTCAACCCTGAGCACATTAATAAGCTCATCCATGTCTTTCTGAAAGATTGCAGCGCTGCCCGGTTCAAGCGGCACAGCTATCGGAGCATCGGCATCCTTGAAGTTATAGACATAACACCAGTCAGACGGAACCGGTTCATTTATTGCCTGTTTGGACAGTATGGACTTGATTGTGGTCATCTTGCCTGTTCCGCTTTCGCCAAGGATAAATATGTTAAAGCCTCTATTGTTAAAGCCTATTCCAAAATCAAGCGCCCTTAATGCCCTCTCCTGCCCTATTGTTTCCTCAAAAAGAGACAAATCGTCTGTAGTTTTGAACTTAAATATGTCCTGATTGCAGCATTTGTAAAGTTCATCAACGCTAAGTTTGTCAGGCATTTTTACCTCCACGACAATGTCAGTTTATAGTATGTAATTTATTACTATGAACAATTTAGCACAAAAAAAAGTTTTAATAAAGAGATGATGATAATGTAGGCATTTATCCCTTCCCCTCCACAATCGCCATCTCCTCCGGCGTGAGGCTGTAGAGGGCATAGACCATTTCGTCAATCTGTTTTTCGAGGGCGGAGGTGTTGGCGCTGAGCGTGAACAACAGTGATCAGTATTATCTTTTCCCATACAATTCATCATGACTCCCTACATCAAGCAGGACAACCTCTTTTTCCGATATAGCAACAGTCAGCGATACCCTGTATTTATCATTTATGCTTACTGCCTGAATACCTTTTAGTTTTCCTCCGAGATGATGGTATTTAAGGTGCGGCTGAAAGGGATCTTTTTCAAGGTCGCGCAGAATATCGGCAAGCCTTTTTCTCAATTCCGGATGGCGTTTTTTGAATTTCTCTCCTGAACGCGTAAAATGAGCAGTCCATGCAAGAGTGTACATTCCTCAGTCTTCCAGTTTTAATTCTTTTATTAAATCTTTTGCAGTCCCGCGCTTAACCCTGCCTGCCTTTATATCCTCAAGCGATGCCCGGATGCGCGCATTATAGACCTCATCCTCGGCCTCAAGTAATTCGCTGTAACGCTCTTCTGAGAGGACCACATACTGAGGCTGGTTGTTCTTGATGATGTGAACAGGGCCTTCTTTCAGGACTTCATCTACGGCTGAAATCCCCTTTCTTTTTATTTCCTGTGCAGCTAATGTATTCATATCAATACTCCTTTCAATACCTTTTATGGTACTTATAATAGCTCATCTTTTTACTACAGTCAACCCCATGTAAAAGTTCCATACAAATGCGACAGGCCCCCTTTCTGGATAAGGTAGTCAATCAGAGTCTCTATGAAGGATTGCGGATTCCAGCGACAAGGCCTCTCATTTCTGAATGGGCGGAATGATTCATGATTTCCGGGTGAAATGATTAACACCCTGCATCAGCCGCACCGCCGAAGACCAAAGACTGGAAAAGAAAAGCGGCTATTCGGCGTCGGGCTGGATGCCTTTGTTGTGCATGGCTTTATTATATTTTTTAATTCTATATTCTGGAGGTTGCAGTGGTATTTTCTAAATTGGGTCATCTGTGCTGCCATAGTGCGGATTGCAGGATACGACGATCTCATAGATTAGATCGCCTCCCTAATCTGCATTGCGGCGCCTCTGGGCGCAAAGGGATACCATACCTTTCTTTTCATATCATAACTGAAAGGATAGTATTGTCCCTGCGCATTCCCTTTTGTAAATTGATTGTGGCAGATAATATCAATTTCATCATTCCCGTCATCCCACGCCATGAAGGCGTTTGCATCAAATATCTTAAAGTATCTAAAATGGCCTCTTTGTTTCTTTAAATCCTGAGTAAAGATACAGCTATTACTTTCTGATGCCATTTTTTATAGTTCTCTTATTTTCTTCTGATTTTCGCGCAACTGTTGATGAGTAGATTTTGTTGGCATTACGATTATCCTTTTTTAATGGTTTTTAGTTTGCCGTTATTATGGCTACACAACAATGGATATCCGAACATTCCTCGAATGCAAATTAGCATTTACGCCCTGGGATGATGCTCTGTATATACCTTCTTGATTCTGTCGGTTGAGACCTTAGTATATATCTGCGTTGTGGATATGTCCGAATGGCCGAGCATTTTCTGAACAGAGCGCAAATCTGCTCCGCCTTCGAGCAGGTGTGTTGCAAAGGAATGCCGCAAAGAATGAGGCGAAAGGTTGATGCCAATCTGTTTTCCGTATTTCTTAATTGTCTGCCAGAAACGCTGCCTGGTCATTGCGCTGCCCCTGTTTGTGACAAAGAGATAGTCAGACTGCTTTTTCTTTAAGATGGCAGGCCTGAGTTCTTTTGTATATTTTTTAATTTTATCCGAAGCCCTTGAGTTTATCGGAACAAGCCTTTCCTTTGAGCCCTTGCCCATAATTCTCAGGAAGCCGGCTTCAAGGTTTACATTATTATGCTTAAGAGAAACAAGTTCGCTGACACGGAGGCCCGAAGAATAAAGAATCTCCAGCATTGCCGTGTCCCTTAAAAATGTAGCGCTGCCTGTCCTGCTGTCAAGGAGAGATATGACGTCTTCAAGGCTTAGAGCTTTTGGAAGCCTTTCCCACTTTTTGGGCGTCTGAAGATTTTCTGAAGGATCTTCTTTAATGATTTTTTCTATTATCATATATCTGCAAATGCCGCGCAGGGAGGATATAAATCTGCAGATACTGGTAGTTGAATATCCCTTGTCCTTCACATCACTCAGGAAATCTAAAATATCGGCTTTTGAGAAGGAGTCAAGCTCCTTGTTTTTTGAAGTCAGAAGCTTTTGAAACAACCCAATGTCTCTTGAATACGCCTCAACCGTGTTTTGAGACAGCCCTCTTTCCACGGATAGGTAGATAAGGAACTCTTTTAATATCTTCACAAATACTGTCCCTCCGGTTTTTACCTCTCGGGCCTTATGATAAATCCTTTTCATTTTCTGCTGCTAATTTGTTATACTGTTTGACAATAAATGTCTTTACTTTTTATTATACATATACGGCAGGCAATTGCCACTAACAGCGTCTAATACCATGACAGATATGAGATGGTATAGACGCTTTTTTGCCGGATAATAATGAGATTTGAGGTAATGCGGAATGTGCAGGCTGGCTGCGATAACATCAAATAAATATTTTTCTCCTATGGAGAATATCCTCGCCCTTGAAACGATGAAAGAAGGGCACGACGGCTCAGGGCTTGGACTTACGCTTAAAGGCCTCGGCGCTGAGTTCACGGAATTAAAGAAATACCCGATAATGTCAGGCATCTGCTCTAAAAAAGGCATCAAGGCGCTTGACGATTACATGAAAAAAAACGGGTTCAGGCTCAAGCATGTATGGACTCCAAAAATAAAACCGGTAAAAGGCATTGTCCCTCGGGATTACTACTTTGCGCGGGTTTATGATTATCCGTCTTCGTATAAGGATAAATCCTTTTCTGAAAAAGAAGGCCTTTTGATGAACACGCGGCTGGCCCTCAGAAAGATTGGCGAGTCTGACGAATCAATCTTTGTGTTCTCTTTTTATCCTGATGTTATTACCTTAAAAGAAGTAGGCGACCCTCTTGAGCTTGGTGAGTTCTTCGGGCTTGACAGAGACGGTTTAAAGGCAAAGATCATATTTGCGCAGGGAAGGCAGAATACAAACTACCAGATATACCTTTATGCATGCCACCCATTCTTTATTCAGGGTTATTGCTCTATGACAAACGGAGAAAATACTGCATTTGTTCCAATCAGAGAGTTTCTGACGAGCAGGGGATTTCCGGGCTATACAGGCTATAACAGCGACAGCGAGGTTTTCACGCATATACTTCACTATACAGCAAGACAGTTGAATTACCCCTTAATCTACTACAAAGACGTGATTACACCCCTTAAGGCATCAGAGATGAAAACCAGAAAAGACAGCGGAGCGCTCAGGCTTATCAAACAGTCATTGAGGCCTCTTTGTATAGACGGGCCCAATATGGTTATCGGATTCACCCCTGACGGAACATGCTTTATGGTGCAGGATTCAAAGAAACTTCGTCCGGGTGTAGTTGCAGGCGCTAAGGGGAAATATGCGCTCATGTCAGAGGAATGCGGAGTGGACAAGGCTGTTCCGAAGAGAGATAAATCCATGGATATCTTCCCTATGAAATACGATATGGTGATTATTGCACCCGGAGCAGAGGAGGTTAAGGTATGGAACCAGCTTCAGGGTTAAGGCTTGACCACAATCACAAGCTTTCTTTAAGAGAATTTCCGTACATAATCCGCTGGCGTGATGACAGGTGCAAAAGATGCGGTCAGTGCACTGCGGTCTGCCCTGTAAAGGCAATAGAAGCAACTGTAAAAGTTCAGAGATATGTTCAGTCCGAAGGTCCTGTTCCTTCTCCAAAAGCAGAAAGAAAGGTCATCCAGATTGTTGAGCAGGTAACTGATATGGAAAGATATTGTACAGGCTGCGGGACCTGCACACTTGTTTGCCCCAATGAGGCAATAGAGCCTGAATTTAATCCTCAGAATAAATTCCTCCACTATAAAAATAAAGGCGGAGAGGGATACAAGAGAGGCGGAAGGAGAAACGATCCGGCCATCTCAACTCTGGACAGGCTTAAGTTCACAAGAATCTCAATGCTTACCGACCCTGCGCTTGACGCTGGAAGGCATGAATTCCGCGTAAGGACTCTTTTGGGAAGGATACTTCCTCCTGAGGAGCTTCCATTAAAGATTGAAAACAACAAACTCTCCGTAAACAAGGACAGCGCAAAATTTATTCCGCCTGTGCGTGAGATATATCCCATAATGATCGGCAGCATGTCAATTGGCGCTCTTTCTCCCCCTATGTGGGAAGGCCTTGCAATGGGAGTTTCATACCTCAATGAAGTTGAGGGCATGCCTGTTGTAATGTGCTCCGGTGAAGGCGGAATGCCGCCGAGACTGCTGAAATCAAAATATCTTAAATACTTTATCATCCAGATTGCATCAGGTTATTTTGGATGGGATGAGATAATCCACGCCCTTCCCCACATGGTTGAGGACCCTGCCGCTATAGAAATTAAATATGGCCAGGGCGCAAAACCCGGTGACGGCGGGCTTCTGATGGCACAGAAGGTATTGAATCTCATAGCAAGCATTCGTGGTGTTCCCCAGTTTATTGATCTTGCTTCGCCTCCCACACACCAGACAAAGTACTCTATTGAGGAAGCGGTCGCAAAGATGATTCAGTCCATGTCAATGGCATGGGGATTCAGAGTGCCGGTGTATCCGAAAATCTCAGGCACAAGGACAGCAAGGGCAGTTCTCAATAATCTTGCAAGAAACCCATACGCTGCAGCCCTTTCAATCGACGGAGAAGACGGAGGAACAGGCGCAGCATACAATGTGTCTATGGACAAGATGGGGCATCCTATTGCCTCAAATCTAAGGGAATGCTATCTCGACCTCGTAAAACAGGGGAAACAAAATGAACTGCCTCTGATAGCAGCAGGAGGCGTGGGTAAAAAAGGAAATCTCGCGGCAAATGCGGCAGCGCTTATAATGCTCGGCGCATCTGCTGTTTCTATCGGAAAATACATAATGCAGGCAGCAGCAGCTTGTTTTGGGGATGAATACAACCGGTGCAACCTCTGCAACACAGGCAAATGCCCGCGAGGAATCACAACTCAGGATCCGAAACTTTACAGGAGGCTTGACGCCGACAAAGTCGCGGAGCGCGTTGTAGAGACTTTCAAGGCGGCAGATGTTGAATTAAGAAAGATCTTTGCCCCCATGGGAAGAAGTACGGAGCTTCCAATAGGAATGTCAGACGGCCTAAGCACGGATGACAAGGCAATGGCAGAGAGGCTGGGGATAAATTATGCGTGCTAAGAAGAAATTAAAAATTAAAAGTGAAAAGTTAAAAGTTAAGAAAAATATCTTAAACTCTCAACTAAAAGTTATAAAAATACACGGCACTATCAAAGGCAAGCGTGTTCCTTCACGTATCCTTGAGGAGCAGATACAGCAGGCTGTTCGTGATGGCGCAAGGCAACTACACATAATCGCAGACGGCCAGCACGGCATAGGCGGCAGGATCTGGCCGAGGGGAGAGACTGTAAAGATAACTGTCGAAGGACCTGTAGGGCAGCGGCTTGGAAGCATGGGAATGCCGGGCACCGAGATTATTGTAAATGGAAGCGTCTCCGATGATGTGGGATGGCTTAACTGTGGCGCAAAGATAACCGTGCTTGGTGATGCAACTAACGGCGCATGGAATGCCGCTGCGCAGGGAACCCTGTATGTGCAGGGAAGCGGAGGCGCCAGATGCGACACCATGACAAAGCATAACCCGAGATTCGATCCTCCCCAGTCATGGTATTTCAGAGATGTCGGAGATTCATTTGCAGAATTTAAAGCCGGAGGCATTGCGATAATATGCAGTGTTAATCCGAGGAACCCCAAAAATATCATAGGCTACAGGCCATGTGTCGGAATGGTGGGCGGAACAATATATTTCAGGGGAACTATCCATGGCTACAGTGAAAAAGACGTAAAGCTCGTGGACCTGGCCCCTCAGGACTGGGACTGGCTAAAAACAAATATGAAACCATTCCTTAAGGCAATTGACAGGCAATCGCACTACAATGAACTTACAAAGTCATCAGATGACTGGAAAAAACTTATTGCATATACACCGCAGGAAAAACGCGGCAAAAAATGGCTCAGGGTATCCCTTCCTGATTTCAGAAAAAACATGTGGGATAAAGAAGTCGGCAGCGGCGGTATATTTGCGGAATACCTGAATCATGAACTCTCTTTATTGCCGTACATTACTACGGGAACTGACAGGCGTAACACGCCGATATGGGCCAATGAAAAGTTTGCTCCTCCATGCGCTTATGCATGCCCTACACATATTCCCTCGCACAAAAGGGCTTCATTAATCAGGCAGGGCAAACTTAAGGAGGCGCTTGAGCTTGTATTGCAATACAGTCCCCTGCCGGCAACTGTCTGCGGCGAGATATGCCCTAACCTCTGCATGCAGGCATGCACACGGGCAAGGCTTGATAAGCCTCTGGCAGTAGACAAACTCGGAGAATTGTCGCTTGACCTGCCTGTCCCTGAAAAAGCAGCTCCGACAGGGCATAAAATTGCTGTTATAGGCGGCGGCCCTGCCGGAATGAGCGCTGCATGGCAGCTTGCGTTGAAAGGGCATACTGTCGACCTCTATGAGTCAACAGGAAAGCTCGGCGGCAAGATTGAACTCTGCATTCCGAGAGAGAGACTTCCTCATGAGATACTTGAAAAAGAAATATCAAGGTTTAAAGAGCTTGGAGTGAACCTGCATCTGAATACAAAGGTTGATAAAAATAAATTCAACGAAATCTATAAGGGTCATGAGGTTGTTGCCCTGGCATGCGGAGCACACCAGCCGAGAAAGATTTCATTCCCAGGCTCAGAGGATACGGTGTCAGCCTATGATTTCCTCAAAGACATAAACCTTGGGGAAAAACCTGAACTTAAAGGCAAGAAGGTTGTTGTTATAGGCGCTGGCAATGTCGGAATGGATGTAGCTTCAGAGGCTTACAACAGTGGCGCCGAATCAGTAGTTGCTGTTGATATCCAGAAACCCGCCGCGTTCGGCGAAGAGATGCGGATAGCAATGGCAAAAGGAACTCAGGCGCTCTGGCCCAAGCTTACAGACAGATATGATAAAAAAGACAGGAAGCTTTTTTTCAAGGATGGTTCATCTATTGATGCAGACTTTGTTGTGATGGCAATTGGAGATATGCCGCAATTGGATTTCCTTCCGCAATCTGTGCATACAGAAAAGGGGTGGATTCCTGTGAATGAGAACTACCAGACATCAGACGTAAAGGTCTTTGCCATAGGCGATGTGACAGGCCTTGGCCTTGTGACACACGCCATTGGCCATGGCAGGCTTGCGGCAGACTACATAAACTACCAGATAATGCATGCCCCACGGTGGCCGGAAATAAAACAGCCGATAGCCTACGAGAGAATAAAAACAGAATACTACGATGCCTGCCGGGGAGATTTCCCGATTGAGAAGGAAGCAGAGAGGTGCATGTCCTGCGCTACATGCCGTGATTGCCGCATGTGCGAGGCAACATGCTACTGGCAGGCAATAAGCAGGGTTGAACATAAAGACGGCTCGTACGAATATATTGTTGACGATAACCTCTGCATAGGCTGCGGTTTCTGCGCAGGAATATGCCCATGCGGCGTATGGGAAATGGCGGAGAACGTTTAACTTTGGTACTTAATAGAGGAATGATGAAGAGGCGCCTCCGCCTATAGAGCTGCAAGCTTTCCGCTGTTCATCCTTAAACGTCTTTCTGTCTTTTTTTACTTTTTAGGCATCCCGTATTATCCCCCCCCTACTCCTTTCCTTTGTGATTCTTTATTTATGTACGTAAAAGTAAAGAATGTTTTTGAGATGTAGAATAATCCATACATTAGGATAATCCATACATAACATATGGATTATCCTTAAAATTTCCTGTTAAAGGACTATCTTTTATTCGATTCTCTTAATCTCTACTGCATGAAAATCCATACAAAAGCCCCTTTAAGGTTAAGGCGCCTATCACAATATTCTAATTTAAAATCAAATACTTAAAGGATACTATTTCTTTTGGCGTGCCTCTTGCTTATAAAGAAAAAACGGCTTAACTTAACATTAATACAAGGGAAAGGAATGTCAAAAAAAGCACCTGTCTTTTTTGACAGGCGACAATGAATCTCAGGATATGCTATAAGAAAGGATATCAACCCTTATTTTAAGGGTACATGAGATTCTTGAAAGAGACTTTTATAATCGGACAGCTTATGAATACGGATATGGGTAACGCAGAGAATTACATCCCATTTAATTCGGCATTGAAACGCCTGCTCTCCAAGTGTGAAGGGGGTGATGAATACGGGAAGTAAAGGGTTTAGAGCAACCGACGATAACAAGTAAAACAAATTTTATAGTATAAGGAGGAAGTATAATGAGACTCTATAAACTGAGAAATGCAGTTCTAATACTGATGATGTTTTTTGTATTATCTCTTCTTTTTGTTTCTTTAGGGTACGCTGCCTCAGATCCCTCTATTAATGATTGGGGCACTCCTCCAGGAACACCACCGCCTTGGCAGACAACGGATATCTGGGTAGATAATAATGGAAACGGAATACCTAATGAAGTGGGTGAGCCCTCAAAAGGGATTAAGAACAGGCTCTTTGCAAAAGTCAGAAACCTGGGCACAACTGCAGCGAACAACGTCACGGTGAGATTTGCTTACGCACCCTATGGAGCTTGGGGATGGTCCTCATACTCTGATTTCAAAGAGATCGCTGTTGTGACAGGCGTTAATCTAACTCAATCTGGTACTCCAGATGCAGAGAAGACGATAGAAGTTGAATGGGACTTGAGGGATCTATCTGAAAACAATGGAGGGATATGGGGTGGTTACACAGTAGGAGACTTTGACCACTTTTGTGTTTGGGTAAAAATAGAGTATCCCGGAGACTCTGATACAACAAACAACAAGGCCAGGAACAATTTCACAAATGTCCAAACCGTTTTTGGCAAATCTTATTCAATGAAGTTTCTTGTTAAAAATCCTGAAAATAAAGATGCAGGCGCTGAATTAATTATTAAGGGTATACCTGAGAACTGGAGGTTTGCGATAGAAGGAGTCAAAGACTACAGAAAATTTGTGCTAAAGGCAGGGGAGTTTAAATTGCTTACATTAACATTTACTCCGCCACAACAGCCCATTTCTGCAACACAGATAAAGCAGAATGTGGATATTTCTCTTAAGTTAGACAACAAGATTATTGGGGGTATCTCATTTGTGGCAACTGTGGAGAAAGAAAAGCCTATGGCATTTACTCCATCCGGTGGGGTCTTGAGTCCTTATTTGATAGGGACATTTGATATGAGGGATGAAGCAAGAACTGTCCTCCATATCATTAATCCAACAGCAAAAAATCTCAGGTTTATGGTGGCATTTTTTGATGATAACGAGAAGCCCCTCAAATGTATCCACGATAAGCTGAGCCCTAATGATTTGTCAGAGATAGATGTGCGCAGATATAAGCTTCCAGCAAAATTCGGTGTTGTGAAGGTTGTCTCATTAAATGAAAAAGAAGACATGCCAGAATTAGGAATAGTCGGATACCAAAGGCATTTCTTTAAAGGAATAGGAGCTACTGAAACTATATTGCAGCCTATCCCGGCAGAGGTATTGAAGGATGACCTTAAGTACATCTGGAAGATATGTAAGTAGATAACATCTCTTAATAAAATAGACAAAAAAGGGGGGTTAACATGGCTACATTCAATATCCAAGGAAAGGTTATAAACAAAGTCACAAAGCTGAGTGTTCCATATGCAAGGGTGAAAGTCTACGAGATAGACAAAGTTACCGCAGGATATAAAAGCGACTTTTTGACAGAAGGATTAACGGATTTAAATGGTGTATTCAATATAACCTTTACATGGCCTTATGATATATCTATTCCTGGTAATCGTCCGGATATTATCTTTAAGGTAATCCAAAAAATAGATGGAGTCGATAAGATTATCTACAATGAAAATCCAGCCGCGCAGACAAGATGGAACATTGGAGATATCCTTTCTGTCACATTAGAAGCAGAAGATTGTATATCTATTATCCCTACACCTTCAGGAAGACCTTATGACACTCTATTCGTCTTTACAAGAGTAGGGGTTATCGGGGTTAACACCATTCACACTGTTGGAGCAGGAGCCAGCGGCTATGCCTATCCTGATATCGATCCAGCAGCGCCAAACAGCAGGGATGCAAATTCACCGTTTGGGTCTACCCTCGATATCGCGGGATGGTTCGGTCAGTTTACTGACACTGTTCGTTATAAGATACAGTATTCATCCGATGGTGTCACCTTTACCGATATTTCCGATCCGCTTTACAACAGCTACTACGAGTTTGATCCGAGCGGTGGAAACTGGATAACTATAGCCATGGGGCCATTTACTGAGGGCGGTCAAACAAATGTGTATAAGATGCCTTATGTTGAAAACCCAGGACAGCCATGGATATTTCCTGACCTTATCGCAAAATGGGATACAACAAAGGTATTGGACGGGCTGTATACTTTAAGGATACAGGGATTTAAGTGGAATGTATCACATACCACGTTAGTACCTTCTGTTGCACTATTAATTGACCCAAGCTATGGCACCTTGAAGCTGAGGATAGATAACTCTCCGCCTGTATCAAAGATAAACGCTGAGACTGGTATTAAATATAACGGGGCCATTAAAAAAGTCTGCGACATAGTAGATTTCACATCGGGGGCGCTGAGTATAGAATTTGAGGCCAGTGACAGCAAAGGCCATCTCAGGGAGTATGTGCTCAATGCCATGTATGGGCATAACAACGCTGTATCCCCTATCCCTGCTAATGGAGCAGATAACTATTCAAACCATATAGGTCCCAGCAGGCAGTGGAACGGTGGGACGTTTACTGTCAATTATGACACAACAACTTACACCCCAGCAAAGATGCCCACATGTGCCTATCAGTTTCGTTTGGGTGTGACCAAGAGAACAACGAATGGATACGGACTTATTTATCCATGGGTAGAGGATACAATTCACATCACACTAAAGAGGCCATAGAAAGGAGAAATGGTATGAAAAAAATGACGGGATTATCTCGCACCAGCATCAAATGGTTTGCTGTTATCATTGCCGTGCTTTGTTTGAGTCTGTTGGCTGGGACGGGTGTATTTGCAGAAAACAAGGAGCGGCCCTGCGCGGATGATGTGGCAAAGTTCTGCAAAGACGTCCAGCCGGGCGGAGAAGGCATAGCGAAATGTTTAAAGGAACATGCAAACGAATTATCACCCGGCTGCAAGGAAAACATTGCTGCAACAAAACAGAAGATGCAGGCTTTTTCTGAAACGTGTAAAAATGATATGTCGAAATTCTGCAAAGATGTCAAGCCCGGGGGTGGTCAGATCTTACAATGTCTCAAACAACATGAAAGTGAACTTTCCCCTGAATGCAAAGCCAATTTGCCGACTTCGCCAATCCTGAAACGGTAATCTGATTTGATAGGCAGGGAAAGGAATGTCAAAAAAAGCACCTGTCATTTTTGACAGGTGACGATGAATCTCAGGATATGCTATAAGAAAGGATATCAACCCTTATTTTAAGGGTACATGAGATTCTTGACAATAAATAAGCTTATAAAGGTTAGCTTAATGGAGGAAGATATGAGAAACGCTGATGAAAGGCGAGGCATGGGATGGCTCCCTGATTATCCTGATTTTCGGGATTATACAGAGGAGCATGAAAATGTTAGTAAGATTATTACAGCAACAGGGGTTACAAAAAAGGCCATAAGCCTCCCCTCATCTGCGGATCTAAGGGCATGGTGCTCGCCTGTAGAGGATCAGGGCTCTCTTGGTTCCTGCACTGCCAATGCAGGGGTCGGTATGGTGGAATATTATGAGAAGAGGGCATTCGGCAGATATATTGATGCCTCACGACTTTTCCTGTATAAAGCAACAAGGAACCTTCTTCACTGGACAGGTGATACGGGTGCATTTCTAAGAAGCACAATGGGCGCACTGGTTTTGTTTGGAGTCCCGCCAGAAGAATACTGGCCTTATAAGATAGCTGATTTTGATAATGAACCGCCTGCATTCTGCTACGCCTTTGCACAAAACTACCAGACCGTAAAATATTACAGGCATGACCCACCTGCAACACCAAAGGATCTCTTATTAAACCGTATAAAAACCTACTTGCAGCAGGCCACCCCTCCATGTTTGGTTTTACAGTGTATAGTTCAATTGCACAGGCAGGCACGACAGGAAAAATCCCATATCCATGCAAAGGGGAAAAGATAGAGGGCGGGCATGCCATTGTTGCAGTCGGCTATGACGATAAGATGAAGATTAAAAACACAGGACTGTGTGGAGTGGAGACAACTGGAGCGCTTCTCATAAGAAACTCCTGGGGCATGGGATGGGGAGACGCCGGCTACGGCTGGCTGCCTTATGAATATATCCTTAAAGGCCTTGCCGAAGACTTCTGGTCAGTATTGAAGAAGGAGTGGGTGGATACGGGGGAGTTTAAGGCGTAATGGAGAGATTTAAAATTTAAACAGCAACAAAAAGGAGGGTAATATGGAGATTATAATTCCAAGAAAGCATTTTGCTAAAGTGAAATTACTATTCTTGCTTTTGGCATGTGGAATCTTACTTTTAGCGAGAGCAGATTTCTCTTATGCAGTTACTAAGACAACAGTTGAGGAATTTTCTATTCCACTGCCGGGGCTAAAGCCGCAAGGTATTACATGGGATGGGAAACACCTCTGGGTTGTAGATGGAGAGACAAAAAAGGTTTATCGTTTGGATCCCCGTTCAGGCGCTATTCTTCAAACATTCGCTGTAGATCTGAAAAAGCCTAAAGGTTTAGCCTTCGATGGAAAATCTATATGGGTTGCCGATGAAGAAACCATGAAAATTCATGCACTCGATCCTCAGAGCGGCCAAATCGTGAAAACCATACCGATGGAGATTTCTAAGGAAAAAGGTTTTAAATCCTTTGAGGGTATGACCTGGGATGGGAAGCATCTCTGGACAGCCATTTACGCTGGATTTTCGAGTTCCTTTAATCAAATAGATACAGAAAGTGGTCGGATTGTAAAGAGCATTTTTGCCGAATGTAACCCTCGGGGAATTGCATCAGATGGAAAATATATCTGGAGCATCTGCTATAACGGAGAAAATTTACCATCCAAGATTGATAAAAGGAAAATCCTTGAAAAAGAGCATGAGATGCTCCGTTCTCGCATGTTTATCAGAGATATCGAGGGAAGAGACCCCGTAGGACTGGCATACGATGGCAAGTATCTGTGGTATACAGACAGGCAATTAAAAAAGGCTTTTATGATTTACCCTGGAAATCTGGAAAAGAAATAACTAATCTTGAGAAAGGAGGCATGTCATGGATAGGTTGATGAGAAACTTTATGCTTGGCATAATAGGTCTATTTTTTGTTTTTTCTGTAGGGTGTGCCCAAAAATACGCAGTACTTATCAGTACAAATGAGGTAACTGCCGATGATACAGCTATTCATTCCGAATGGTGGTACGATTTAATTTTACAATACAAAATATTAAGAGAGAACGGCTTCAAAGACGACAAGATATATGTCCTTTATGGAAATGGGACTGATTTTGCTACTGCACATGCTGCCTACAATTCTACCACTCAGTTTGGTCATACAATTACAAATATGGCTGTCAATAAGGCCAATATCCAGTCTATATTCAATACCCTGAATGGTAAGGTTACGAGTAAGGATTATCTGTACGTATGGTGGATGGGTCATGGGGGAGGTTCCGGGCCGGGTTCCTGCAACCTCTCTATGTCTATCAGTAATACAGGAGAGACAGTTACTGATACGGAACTGAGCACATATATTAATAATGTGTCAAATTATAAGAAGCGTTCGGTTGCTGTCATGACATGTCACTCTGGAGGAATGGTAGATAATATGAATACTGCGGGTAATAAAACTGTGGCCCTCACCTCTTCGACCTGCGCTCAAAACTCTTATGACGCTCCATCCACCTGCGATGGTATTTTACATGCAGAATTTAATTACACATTGCCAAATGGTTTGCGTATGATAACTCCATGTGGTACAGCCGTTGGGTCGGACTACGATAGCAACGGTTATGTATCATTATCAGAATCGTATCAATACAATACAGCAACTATGACTTCATCAACTCCCCAGATGGGTGATCCGGATAGCATTGCGACAACTACCTATATCAAGAAAGATGAACCGTAGATGATGATATGGCAGGAGATGCAGGCTATGTGACTGCCTTATGAATATGGATGAAAGGAGGTGATATTCATGCCTAAAGGTGAAAAACCGACGTACAAAATTGCAAAGTACGACAGAGCTAATAAGTGTTCGTGTGATTGTGAATGTCAATTACCGGTTACCGTTACTGTCCTCTATAGCGGGAAAATAAGAACTCCAAAAGGTCTGTCAACTTTAAAAGCAGAGACGCCGGACATTACGATCTTAAGCGAGTAGTTGCAGAGGTCTGAGAGGGGCCTGATTCCAGATCCCCTTTTAGACAAATAGGAGGATTTTGAGAATGGAATCATTATTGTTACGCCGCGAGCCGTTCGGTGGAGTATTAGCGGAGCGAGAAGGAACAAAAGTAAAGTTTCTTAATCACACAGGGTTTGAAATAACCTATGGGATTGCCAACGGCTGGTCGGAAGATGAAATAATCAATCACATCAAATCAAAATTCGATGTATCAAATATGCCTTTAGTCAAAAACGACATCAAAAAATTTCGCAGGATGGTCTCGAATATAAAAGATTGGGATTCCGGTGAAAGCCTTTGGAAAGACCCGTCAGAAAATAAGGAATCCTCTCCTATTCCGGCACTATCCGCACCATTGGATTTATACTGGGAAGTTACCAAGCGATGCAATCTTTACTGTCGTCATTGTTATAACGAATCAGGCAGTAGAGATTATGAGCCGAGCATGGAACAGATGCGTTCTGTCGTAAATGAGCTAAGTTCAACAAAACTGAGAAGCATTGCGATATCGGGCGGTGAACCTTTGATGCGGAAAGACTTGCGGACGATTATCGGATGGCTTCGTCCCCTGGCGACAAATCTTGTATTAGCCACTAACGGAACTTTGATAGACGAACAGAGCGTTGCATGGATGGGAGAAATGATCAATGAAGTAAATTTAAGCCTAGACGCAGGCAATAAATCAGCATACGAACAATTTAGAGGTCGAAGGGGAACCTTTGATAAATGTCTTCGAGGACTGGATCTTTTAGTAGAACAAAAAGTCCCTGTTATAATCCAGACTACTATATCCAGATTCAACATAGATTCTCTCAAAGAGATTGCAACTTTGGCAATAGAGAGAGGCGCTACGGCCTGGATTGTACGGCTGCCCGTGTTCAGTGGTAGGGCTGCCCGAAATGAAGGTGATTTTCTCAGCCGGAATGAATTAATTGAAAAAGAGCCGCTCCTGTCCGAAATCAGATTACAATACCAATCAAAATTCGCAGACTTACAATTGGGGGTCAACTTCATGTGGAGTTATCAGGAACCTTATACTTATGTTCAGATAGAGGACAGGGCGATATCATGTTCCGCAGGAACTGTGGGCGTGCTTTTGACTGCAGAGGGTACATTAGCGCCTTGTCCCTTATTTTCGGGGACGGACTTCAAGTCCGACGCAGTCTGGAATGGTAACTTTCTTAAAGAATGGAAAACGGCTCGATGCATGCAGACTATGCGCTCCCTTCGTTTAAATCAGATTGGGCAATGTTTCCATTGCGCACACTTCAAAGTAAAATGCAGCGCTGGATGCAGGGCCAAGTCTTATTTGAGTGGAGATTTATATTCAACAGATCCAGACTGCGGTTACTTGAACTAAAGACAATTTAAAAGGGCGATTAATCGACTATGAGCCAAAAAATAGGAACAGCGACCATTAATAAGAAACTGCCCGAACCGGCAGATAACAGAGTGCTTGAGTTTAACTCAAAGGCTACGCCCTTCTCAAACATTCGAACCGTTGTTGCAATTGGGGGCAGAGAGGGAGGAGGTGATAAATTTATTCCGTTATGGCGCTTTTTTGCTGTGTCATGAAGTAATCTGAATCAATTTGATTTCAAAGGAGGGCAACATGCAAAAAGATATACAGAAAAAGAAATGGACATCTCCCAAGAACGTTTATCGGACAAAATGGACAACGCGGTTAGATGCAAAAGTATCGGCTTCACCGGGAAAGCGGGTTGAAGTTAATCCATTAAAAGTTCTCCACCGCTTTGATGGAGGAATGGTATACGAGAGTGCCGGTAGAAAATTCTTGCTTACTGAAAACATTTTTGGTTCTTATCCCTTTCTCTTAGTTTTTGAGCTATCGGGAAAGGAAATTGAGGTAGAATCAACTTCTTTTCATGCCGTGCCAGAACGCATGCTTAAAAGTATCGCGCCAGCGTGCGAAAAAATAGCCCTTAGCGCTAAGCTACCCGAATCTTTGCATAATGTGGAAGTGGACATAACGCCCATGTTAAGCCAAGTCGTCAAGCTGCCAAGTGGTGTGGAATTATCAAAAGCTATCCTGAAGCTTGGCAAAGGGCCTGAGGTGGCATGTGACTGCGATGTGGATGGGCCTTGCGGGTACTGCTGTGACACGTGCGATTGTGATACATGCAAGATTGAGGATATCGGAATAGATCCTATGGAAATAGTGATCAGGGGGCGATAGTGGTCGACTCATTGTTGACAGCGTCAGTACCAAACAAGCTCACTGTAATTTTGACACATAGATGCAATCAACGATGCGAGTTCTGTTTTGATGCATCTAATGTGATGTGCGCATCGAGAGGGGCCGATATGTCAATTGGGACAATGGAATGTATCGTAAAAATGTTGCGAAATTCTCTCCCTGAAAACATGCCATTCAATATCACCCTTTCCGGTGGAGAACCCACGCTTCATCCAAAGTTCCTAACTATGGTTGAAATTGTATCAGATGCCGGCTTCCCAGTGACCATTTTGACAAATGGTCAGCGCCTTGCCGATGTGAGCTTTATGAAAAAGGTGATGAAATTCAACCTATGGAACTTTCAATTTTCAATTGAAGGTGCTTCATCGGAGATTCATGACAAGAGGGTCGGTTGTAGAGGGGCATTCAAACGAACTGTTAAAGCTATCGAGAATGCGCGTGATTTTGGGGTTCGTTTTATCACAAATAGCACGATGACTAAGGCCTCTGTGAGAGAAATGTATTCTCTTATCGATTTTCTTGATCACCTTGGTGTCCCCAAAATGAACATCGGTAATACTCTTCCCGAATGTGCTGGTCACAACTGGGCTGTTATGATGCAGTATCCCACAGTTGTTGATATTGCAGAACATCTTACATTGTACGCGCTCACTAAACGAATCAGTTTTTCCTTCATAACGCCTTTACCGATATGCCTAAAGGACAAACGTATAATTAGCAATCCATCCGTATGCTCAGCTGGAAGGGTTTCCATTGTGGCGGATGCTGACGGGACTCTGCGCCCTTGTTCTGTCTGTACCTCTGCAAAAGATGAAGCGCTTCGTATTCAGGATGTCAAAGATCTTAAGGAGATTTATCGCCGAATGGATTCAATAGTCTCGGATTTTGTCAAGATCGACATCCCGGATGAATGCCGAAAATGCGAGCGCATGAGTGAGTGCCGTGCAGCATGCCCTCTATATTGGAAGGCTAAAGGTGTGGCGCGACCATCTCAGTGGTGTCAAGACACATCGGTTCTTGCATGTGAATATGATTCCCAAATGCCACAAAGTGCCGGACAATATTGCACTTGAACCTGAAGAGCGTGAAGAGGAGTCTAACAAAATAGTGCCCCAACGGCAGATAACAGAGTGCTTGAGTTTAACACCCAAAGGCTTAGCCCTTCTCAAGCACTCTAAACGTTAGCCGGTCATGGCAGGCAGGGAAAGGAGGGTAAATAAGGGTATAAAAATGAATAGAGTCATGGTCCCCTTTTAGTTTATTACCAATCAAAATAGAAAGGAGATTAATATGTTAAAGCGGTTATCGCTATTCTTAGTGTTTTCCAGTTTTCTAATAGGCATGGTGGGGTGTACATGCAAGCCAGCCGTGATCGGGTCTCTGCCTGTAACGCTTCATCCTCAGGAAACTCAGAATTGGTGCTGGGCAGCAAGCGGGCAGATGGTAATGGATTATCTTGGCCATAATGTCTCTCAATGCACTGAGGCCAATAATCGTTTCGGCCGCAACGATTGCTGCAATATCGATCTGTGCCCGCCACCAACGGAGGCCACCCCACACGGTTGTGTAGTCGGTGGCTGGCCGGAGTTTGACAAATACGGGTTCACATTCAAAACAACTGCCAGTGCGCCGCTTACCTGGGACCAGTTGAGGGAACAGATTTCTAACGAATCTTACTGCAAGAAGAAGCCGTTCGCCTTCTCATGGGGTTGGCTGGGCGGTGGAGGGCACATGATGGTTGCCAAAGGCTATCTCACATTGGCAGGGACAAACTATGTAGTTATCATGGACCCGTGGGCGCCGTGCGTCGGGGACGAGCGTATAATCACTTATGACTTTTATAACGCCGACCCAACGGACCATACGCACTGGGACGATTACTATGACGTAACATACACAGGAGGTAAATAAGATGCGAATCTTGATATCCTTACTTATTGCTCTATTTTTAATGGCCTCACAGGCGAGCGCGCAGGAGACAAAAGTGCCTATTAAGGAGATACAACCCGTGGCACAAAGGTCTCTGGAGACCTTCAGCCAGCTTGTCACAAAGGAGAACTACAGGCAGATGGGTTTTGAATCTCCTGAAGAGGTGCGCTCTGCAACCCTCGGCGCCCCCGTACAGGACTTCATGGTGCGGCTCGACAAGTTGAAAAAATACGAGCCGGGCAGCAGACCTGATGAATTGTTAACGGCAACAAGCCAGGTAATTTATCCGGTGCTTGTAAAAGGTCAGGTGAGGTCATCAATAACCCTCTCAAAGACTAAGGAAAGCTGGCAGGCCGTGTCATTCGGCGGTTTCAACTTCGTGAAACTGGTTTCAAGTACGCTAATGGAGAGCTCAAAAGTGACAGGGCTCGATTACTCATCCTATTTCCTTGTAAGAGTTCCTTCATTAAATCTCTTTTTCCTCGGCTTTCGCTCGAACAACGAGCTGATGCTTGTGCCGCTTACGGACAATCCCAAGATGGAATTCAAGGCTGGAGCCAGCATGAAGGCAGAAAAGGTCTTTTCCGCAATTCTGCCCGATGCCAAGGCGCATAACGGTCTACCAAGATAGTAAAAGGTGAATGTCGTGAGCTTTGAGCAGGTCATGGAGGTATCAGAGGCAGTGGATAGTCTTGGTTAGGTTTAAAGCGATACCGGGGCAGGCATTGCCTGCCCCGGTATTAAAGATACACGGGAGGGTAGGAGGAAGAAATGAAATCAAAAATATTTTATAAGTGGTATCTTTTAGTATTATTGAGTATTCTGATTTTCTACATAGGTGGCTGTTGCCCTCCTTTTTGTAAGCCAGAACCACCAAAACCTGATGATAGAAAATCCATATTGTCTCCTCCCACGGTCATTCCTCCGCTCTACGAATGTGCAACTGCTGTGTCAGTTCAAGGCTTTGTACCAGGAGCTACAATCGACATCTATGCTAACGGTGCACGCATTGGGGGTGGTGTCTCAGATGCACCATGGGGGCAGAGATTCTCGGTTAACCCTGCTTTGGTTGTTGGGCAAGTTATCACTGCTACTCAGACAGTAAGCGGTGTAACGAGCCAGCTATCTGACGGTGTAGTGGTTGAATCCCTTTTTAAAACCCATCCTGAAGGACTTCCAAAACCAAAACTTGAGACCCCGTTATACGACTGCGGTGGGGCTATAGGTGTTAATAATTTGGCACCGGGTGGACTTCTTGAGGTATTTGCGGATGGAAATCTTGTTGGCGATGTAAACGGATGCGGAGCCGGGCAATGGCTTTTTGTGAACCCTCCTTTTGTCAAAAATCAAGGAGTCTATGCTGCTGAAACATTATGCCTGATTAGAGGACCTCAATCAGACTTGGAAACTGTGCAAGCAGCCCCTGCATCGCTTCCAACTCCCACGGTAAGGGATGTTTATGAAGGAGGGAAATACGCTACGGTGGATAATATAGTCAATGGCGCTATGACGAAAGTTTATAACGGGGCATTGCAAATTGCCGGACACTACTGTTCTGGGGGAAGCCAGATATTCAGGTTAAATCCTCAACCTGCGGCAGGAGACAGCCTTACCGCTGACCAACAGTTGTGCAATGTAAAAAGCAATCCATCGGATCCGACAACTGTAAAACCATGCCGTGAGCTACCGGCTCCGATGATACCTTCAATCTGTGCAGGAGATGATTCCATTACTGTATCAGGTACTGCCCCGGATGCCCGTATTCGTGTTTATGCCAATGGGAATCTTATTGGAGATGGGGGCGGAACCACGATAAACTTGACCCGCCCTGTAGTTGGCGGAGAATCAATCACTGTGACACAATCATTAGGTCAATGTACCAGCCCGCCTTCTACCCCTGTTCAAGTCGGTCAAGGATCGAAAGTGGCTTGCAGTATACCACCATACAGCCCGGCCTATTGGAACGACGGGGGATTTGTTGAGCTTCATAACAATTGCTATAACTATTCCAACAACAAAAGAACAGACACATTTGCCCAGCCTGGAAGGGCAGCAGGAGCTGTTTGGCATGATAGATGCGGAGATAAGCCTTGGGAGTGGGGTCCATGTGATACATGTAAAGACGTATATAATGCCGCCATTGCCGATGGCCTTAAACCTTTGCCAGCCTCAGGAATTTGTCCCTGCAATAAGGATAAATTGGCTCTTGTTATAGCACCTGGTTGGGATTATCATTGGTATCGTCTGGATGGTGGCGGAATGTGGTCTCACAAGCCCGGGGGGACGCCGGCAACCGACCACGATAATTCCGGCAATCCCGTTGCCAATCCTGAAACAGCAGATAGGGGGGAATATACCGACTTTTGCGGCTATTTCTGCTCCTGTTCGGATGCTGCTCAGGGCCAAGGTCATGAAAATATTAACTAATGCAAAATATTTAAATGGAGGTAGAAACGTGTCTATTTTATTGCGATCAAAAAGACTTTTCTGTATAGCTATGTCGATCATAACAATATCAGTTGTGATCCTATCAGGCATTACCAGTGAAGCACAAGAAAAAGGGATGGGTGAAAAAAAGGGTTTAAAGGTGACGATACTGCTTTTCTCAGGCCGTCCTGATCCGACTTATCTATTAGAAGATAAAGCTGCAATAGAGCGATTAAAAACCTTAATCGCCACTGCAAAGGTAAACGAGAAATTTGAAAAGGCCACTGTTATCCCTTCAATCCTCGGTTACAAAGGAATCATTGTAGATAACCAGACAAAAGTTCCAGCTATCCCTGCCCATCTTGCTGTTTACAAGGGTAATATTGAAGTGAAAAATGAACGAAAAAAATTCCTGATAGATGAAGGGGGTGCTATAGAGGATCTTCTTCTGAAACAGGCAATTGAAAAGGGAGTGATAGATGAAAAGATACTTAAACGTATGAAATCAGAGACCGCTAAATAAAGGGGTATAATATGAGTGTAATCATTGATGCTATCAAGTTCAACCACGATCCAAATTCTGCTGCCAATGATGCGGTTAATATCCGTAAAAACAAAACGCAATTTATCAATGTGCCTGAATGGGTGCAGGGAATAAGCACAAAGGCTGAAGACTCTCTCGCTGCTTATGCAATAAAGGAGACGCAAGGAAATACTATAACTATTCAGGCGAGGTTTCACGCAGACGAAGGCATAGAGCAGGCTGAGATCAGGGCAATAGATCCAACTGTTACACCCAGCGGGTGTATTGGATGGATTATCAAAATACTCATTGCTATATTCGGAAATGTTTTAGGTGAAGTAAAGAAGAAGCTGGTTACCTTTGGTGCCGGTGGAGATTCTGGTTTTGTTACCTTCGAACTCAAGAACCCAAAACTATGGGATGTTGGAGTTGGTATCCATTATACAACATGGAAATGGCAATACCGTTTAAATTGTCACAGTCCATGGATAGATATAGATACCACAAGGCATAAAATATATGTGTTGTTAGAGACCCCAAAAGATCCGTGGAAACAAACACCTTATAATGCTGCCAATGACCAGCTTCCATGGACTGAGGTAATAGATTATTCCTGCATATGGGCTATTGGTGCAAAGGACAGAGATACTGCAGCAGGAAAGGTTACAGAAAGGGTGAATGCACTCGGCCCATCCATTGTTGAGTATGACTGCCCTGGCGGTGGTGGAACACATTATTCATCTCCTAAATTTAACTGTACCGAATTTCTTGAGCGACTTAAGGGCGGTTCAGGACTCGGAAAGTATGTAAATTGCACTGATTGTGCGACAATCGTTTCAACATTTTCGAATATACTTGGATGTGACTTATGGCAGTCCAGAATGGGATCTGGATTTGGACTTAACGAGGTAATTTCTATAGGCTACTCTACATGGAGCACGCCTTGTGGCTGGTCAACATTTAACTATCATGAAGTTGCATGGAAGGGAGCGTGTGGCGTTGACGACGAGGTCTTCGATGCTTGTTTAAGAGTTGATGGGGATAGTAGTCCAAGAACTTCGCCTCACACACCGCTATTACCTATAAACATGAAGTTCGGAAATTGTGGGGACCTCTTATATCGAGATCGTTTAACTTCGCTTAGTGGATGCCCCTATTGTAATCCCCAACCGGCAACAAAGCAGCACCGACAAGTTATATAAAGGAGGATGACGAATGGCTAATAATCCTGAAGAAAGACAATACAACATTAGAAAATGGGCCGAACAGGCTGGGGTCGGTAAACCTTTACTTATCTGGAAATTCTTCATGGCAGGAAAAGAAATTCCAGAATGGACGTTAATAAAGGCGCTTCCCGAAGAAATTCAAAAAGATAAAAGAACCATCACCTATATGTGGCAAAAGGGTAAAGGTAAGGGAGAAGAATTAATCAGAGTAGATGTTATAGAATCCGTTTCCTGGCGCCGAACACACGAAATATTGTTAGAACAACTAACCGGCGACTATCAGGCCTTTCAACTTCCGGAGGCTGCATCCCGAAAGATTGAATTGGGAGATGTTGCCTACACCGGTTTTGGGGAAACTATTCAATCCACAATCTTTGCCCGTGCAAATATGATTGTTCGTATCCATAGTGTTGGAAAGCAAAATATATCAATTGTTGATATAGCAAAGCAGGTAGATAATCTGTTTATCTCTAAACCAAAACCATCTGAAAAGGGTGTCATCCCGGAGATTGAACTCTTTTCCCCGGACAAGATGATTACAAGAAGGGGCGAAAAAGTGGCATTGAACATTAAAGCCAGGGACCCTCTTGATAGGCCGCTATGGTATAAACTTATGGCAGAGGAAGGGGAGTTTTTTGTCGAAGGTGAAAAGGTGTACTTTTTATCAGAAAAAGCTGGTCAACCAAAGACCTCTCTATTCGTAATCAATGAAAATGGTTTTGTATCAGGCAGCAGCCTGAGTATTAAAGCAGAGTGAGGTGTGGTTGGTATGAACGCCTGTCAGAGGAAGGTGGTATTAATAGAGAGAGCTAAAGAGGTTTTCATGAAGAAAATTAAATACGGCGAATGGGCCGTCCATCCAGAGATTGCAGAGATGGTAAAAGTCCCGAAGGTTGCTACTGCGATATGGAAGAAGATGGCCACAAAACACGAAGGCGATGTTCTGTACTATAAGTTATGGAACTTCTGGGTAAGGGCCGGCGTTAAGGCTGATTTAAGGAGTGATATATTTTTCAGGGATTACGAGAGGGCAAATGCAGATACAGATGCCCTTTTAATAGATGTTGGTTTTCCATGGAGAAAGGCTGAAACTGAAGAAGAAGTCTGGGAGCGCATAGGCCTGGTCTGGAATTGGCTCAGAGACAATGTTCAGGTTAATAATGATGAATATAGCACCATATCCTCTGTGGAGGGTGAGTGGCCTTCTATCATGGATTATGCCAGATATTATGTGAGTCATGGGAATCTTGTCTGGGCTGCTTGCTTTTCGAAAGCACATCTCTTTGCCACATTGCTTGGAAGGATGGTTTATCCGAGATTCCGTTTTGCAATTGCCGAGGCGCATCATACAGAAAATGGGGCGCCTCCAACAGCAACGCATGTATATGTAGCAGTTTATGTGAGCGACCGCTGGTTTTATCTCGACCCCACAGCGGTTCATAGCGAGGATTTTCCTGACTTTAGACATAGAAAGTCCATAGGCGTGGATAGTTTTGATACAGTAGATTATGAACATCCGTATATGCTTATACCTGTTCCTTTATCAGGTTTTGAGCTTGTTCCTTATTTACCGAAGTGAAGGAGGTCGGGTGATGATCACCGACAAATCTTAAGAATTAAATTAAGAGGAGGTATTATGAAACTACGAGAAATCAAGGCCCTTGCAAAGGGGAAAGACGTTAAGGCCGGTAATATGAAAAAAGCAGAACTTATTAAAGCTATTCAAAAGGCTGAAGGTAATGCTGATTGTTTTGGGGCTGCAACATCAGGAGAATGTGATCAGACGAATTGTCTCTGGAGAGAGGATTGTTTGAACCTGAATAACAGGTGAGGATTATACGAGGAGGGTCAGATGAAGAAACTCATTGTCGTCGTTTTAATCTGTTGTTGTTTGGCCTTTGCCGCAGCCTGTGTTACACCGCTTAAGGTTGTGAATGTGGGCGCTCCGGCCATAAACTGCGTGTTTGATCCGTCATGTAGGGTTACGGTGACTGACACCACTGCCCCTATTCCCATTCCTGCAGGAGGGACTAATTTTTTACAGTCCAGAACATTTGCAGGTCAACCTGGCGCTCCGGCCAACGGCCTTCATGCGTATGAGTACAGGATTGATCTAAGGAATGCAATGGGTATCACATATATCCCCTGTATTAGCTCAATGACGCTTGAGTTCGGCCCTGTGGTCAGCACACTTGACTACGATGGAGACGGAGTGGCCGACCAAGTTTATGTCGTCACAAGCGGGGGGCTGGGTAGCATCGGCCTTGCTTCGGCGGAGAAGGAAGGCAACACGATTACCTTCAATTTTAGCGCTCCTGTATGTGCAGGTGGTCATCCTGGCGGCGGCCAGAGCGCCTATTTCTTCGGTTTGGTTTCCACACAACCCCCGGGACCTGTTACGGCGACCGTAAAGGAGACTACTGGTACGGTGCACAACGTCCCTGTACTCGCACCTCAATGAAGGACGGTTCTTTTTTAAGTCGCCAATCCAAAATGAGGGAGGTGATGACTAAGATTTAAGCGAAAGTAGAATGGCTGAACTTCTATCCTTATAGGGTTTAATTGGTTATATGAAAACACGGATATCTTATATCAAATATGAGGGAGAAACATGGAGGACGGTATGGAGAAAGTTAAAATCAAACCTTATATTGGAACTAAAATGATTCTGCTCGCCTTCAATTGGGAATCAGGAAAAGACAGAAGTGATTTTTTAGGATTTGCAATTAAAAGATCTCCGGGTTATGGAAAAGCAAAAGAGAACTGGCTGCCCAACAGAATCAGTTTCGATGGACCGGTTAAGGGAAGGGAGTTTCCCTCCAATAAAAGTCCTATCCAAAAATTTATGTGGTGGGACAATAGAGTCAATCATAAAGACAGGTCAATAGAGTATACGTATACGATTTATCCGGTTGTTGGCAGCAAGGACAACCTAAACTTAGTTGAGAATGCGAAGAGTTCAATCAAAACAAAATTACTGCCTGATGAATTCAACGGTGTGGGGACATACTTTAATAGAGCAGTTGTCAGTTCCCAGGCATTTTCAAAAAAATTTCCGAAGGGCGTAACAAGTGCTAATAAACTTAAAGCATTAAAATGGCTTGCCGATGGCTTAGAGCAGGTAATCCCAAGCTTTTTAAATAATTCGGATGCTGTCGAAGGAGCGATTTATCATTTAGAAGATAAGTATTGGATAATACCGGCATTCGAAGATTACCCGAAGTCTATATCCTTAGTTTACGATAATGCTAAGGGTGATGACAAAACAAATAGCTATGCTGTCTCAAAACTGGGGGGAACGGCTCATGTGCAATTACTGCCCCGGACACGCACGTCTATAATGCATAACAAGTTTTTAGTTAGATTAACCGGCAACAAGGCGACTGAGGTGCTGATGGGTTCAGCAAATTTCACTACCGATGGGTTATCGCAACAAGCCAACTACTTGCATACTTTCGCCTGTCCTGAGCTTGCCGGGCATTATCTGGGCAGAAAGAGGATTCTGGAGGATGATCCTAAAAAAGCAGAAACGGCAAAACTTGCAGAATGGTCGGATGAAATCACTTTTAACGGGTTGCAAATCCGAGCGTATTTTTCACCCGAGAAAAAACCGGGAAGAATTGCCATGTCTCCAATAATTGACGCAATTAATAACGCAAAAAAATCTGTAGTTTTCTCACTATTCAGTCCTACTGACTCTGAACTTAGGAATGTTATTTTTGAAGCTGCTGACCGAGGCTTAATGATGTTTGGCTTGATAAATAAAGTTGATGATACTAAACCGGAAAGAACAAGCGAAAGGGCTGATGTTGTGGCAAGAGTTGAAATCTACCACAGATCAAAAAATAATAAGGATGTTTACGGGCATTCTTACTTTAAAAAAGACGAAGCCCCTGATGGTTTCTGGTGGGAAAAAAGCGGTTTTGGAAAAAGAAAACATCCCGTTTATATTCATCACAAGTTTATTGTTATAGATGCTGAAACCGATAATCCAACCATTTATACAGGCTCTGCCAACATGAGCAGCAACTCCAATTACAATAATGATGAAAACCTTCTTGAAATCAAGGGAGGGAAAGAGCTGGCATCCATTTATCTGGCGGAATTTTTGAGACTTTATGAGCATTACAGGGCAAGAGTTCAATGGGATGACTTTATAAAAAAGGGGGAAAAATCAACTTATAAGCTTGCGGGAAATTCAAGATGGGCAAAAGACGATTATGACTCTAATAACCCAAAATCAAAGTCAAGGCTTTCAATGGTTGGGCAATAGTTTCAACCCTGCCCTCTTAGGAGGTCAGCCGTGCCAAAACATAGAAGTCTTTCGGGGAGCCCATTTATAAACCCTAACCGCAGGACATAAGAGAAAGGAGGAAAAATTCAGGATTTACAGGTGGCTTGCAACTGAAGGCGCCCTGATATTTGATTTCGGGGCAAAATAAACTGGACAGTTCACTGTGATGGGATTGTCCCAATAATTCAAGAGAGGAGATTACAAATGACTAAAACTGCATCAGTCAAAGAATTCAACTTAAAAGTAGCCAAGCTTATCAAGGAATTAAGCCCAGAGGAAATCGTGGAAGTTCTAAGCTCTGAAGAATCCTTAATTAATATGCCGCACGATAAGAATATTCATCGTCGTGTCAGCCCTGAAGCTAAAAGCCAAGTTAGTTAATTCAGCAGAACTAACTATCTGTGCCGCAAGGCACAGATAGTTAGTAATTTAGTGAGGCAACCAAAAAATGACAGACCTTTTACTTGTTTTTCCTCCTCAATGGAGCCCTTTTCAGCCACCTCTCGCTCCGCCAAGTTTATCTGCATGGTTAAAGCGAGAAGGTTTTGATGTGTCCAGTCAGGACGTAAATATATTATTTTTTGAATGGCTTCTATCGGATGAATGCGCAGAAATACTTATTAAAAGAGTTAGAAAACTGCCCTTAAGACAATCCCAAAAGGACGGATATGAAGCTGTATTGAAGAATGCTGGTGACTTTAGGCGGGATATATTTTCACTTCGGGACTTAAAAAAATCAAAAATATCTTTAAATCATGAGGATTTGATAAAAAAATACTATATCGCCACAAAAGCTCTTGAGGTATACCTGGAAGTTATTTCAAAGATATCTGATGCTTTTGCATTATATCCATATGATTTTCGATTGAAAGGAGGCAATCTTAATTTCAATACGTTAGAACAAATGCTGCTCAACCCTCCCGAAGTGTTCAGCATTTATGCCGAACAAATAATTGAGAAGAATATTATGCCTGCAAATCCAAAAATTATAGGATTATCCTGTCTAGGACAGGAACAATTATATTTCGTTCTTTTATTCGGGCAATTACTTAAATCCAGATCGGACATTCCTATTATTGTTGGAGGAACTTTCTTGACTAGAATATTTGAGCAAGGCTCCCTGAAAGCGAGCTGGTTTACGAAATATTTCGATATTATCGTAATAAATGAAGGAGAAAAACCGTGTCAAGAAATATTGTCAAATCTCAGAGACGGCTTTGCTCTTACCAAAGAAGTTTCCGGGATAATATTTTTGGAAGATAACACGATTGTCTCATCCCCTCCCGGCAGAGCATTAAATCCAGCAGAAATACCTATTCCTGATTTTGATGACATGCCCCTTGAGCGTTATTTTTCCATTGCGACTACCCTTCCACTTCTCGCATCAAGAGGATGTTACTGGGGCAAATGTGAATTTTGTCGTCATGGAATGGTTTATGGTGATAATAATTTTAAGGTTTATGAAATTAACAAGGTATTAGATACAGTGAACCATCTTTCACAAAAATATAACATTTCACAATTCTCATTTCGAGATGAAGCAATGCCGCCTTCCATCATTCGTCAATTAGGTAAAGTGTTTCCTCCTCATGTTGAAACGGGTTGGACCTTTTCAGGAGACGTTCGCTTCGATAAATCATTTACCATGGATGATTTCACAAATCTTTATAAGATCGGATTTCGATCTCTTCAGGTAGGATTAGAATCAGGATCAGAACATGTTCTGAAATTGATGAAGAAAGGAGATGATAATTACAGAAAAGAAACAATGATTAGAAATTTAGCAACTGCAACTGAATCCGGCATTTGGATACACTGCTTTTTATTTTTTGGCTTTCCCGGTGAAACCGATGAAGACGCCAGGCAAACTTATGAGTTTGTTTTGCATCATGCAAATACAATAGGCAATTTTGGATGCGGAACTTTTATCCTGGAACATAATTCGCCAATTTTCCGTCATGTTAATGATTTTGGCGTACGAATAATGAATCAGTCCGATAACACGCGCATGAACGTATTTTATGAACACGAAGTTTCCGAAGGTATTTCAATCAAGAGAGCTTTGGAATGGATGGAAACACTTGTATCGGCGTCAAACAAAATATCAAAATTTCACGCTGTCAGCTGGATACCCAGGGAACAATATCTCTGTATTCTATCCAGAATAGAACCTCATCAACTTATAGAAGAAGGACAGTCCATCCGCACATTTAAAAATTTACCCCAAAATGCTTCTTTATCGGAAATAGCCAGTTTGATTTCGCATCCAAGAGAAGAAAATACTGTTATATTGATTAATCGAATAAATCACCGGATTTTAAATCTAAAAGGCAAATCGTCTGAACTAATACGCTTATTTTATGAAAACGATTTTGAGTTGCTCAAAATGCATGAATATTGCCCAAATTGTATCGACTGGCTCTGAGGCGTTAAACCTCTTTAATTGTTCCGCGGCTCATCCTTAGCTGTCTCCCTGCCTTGCGAGTTCTATGCTGTGCGTTATAAAAATAAAGGTGTCGACTTCAAATTAAAACTTTAGGGCTGTGAGGGTTCCCCTGTTTCCTCTAAAAGTTGTCTTATATATTTCAGAGCTTCTTCGGCGGCTTCTTCATCCACTTTCTGTATGGCGAAACCTGCATGCACCAGGACAAAGTCTCCAATCTTTGCATCATCAGGCATAAGGAGAAGGCTTACACTGCGTTGTGCGCCATAGACCTCAACAGTGGCATTCAAATCCTGAATCGTTATTATTTTAGATGGAACTGCAAGGCACATTTTTTTCTCCCGTTAAAATAGTCTAATGCATTACTTCATAATCTGTAAACAGGCTCGTAAATCAAGGCTCTGTTGTGATTTTTGAATGATTCCCCAGCGCTTTTATTTTCTTGAGTTCATCAAAAACAAGTTCTTTAACCTTAGGCATTGCCATTCTGACTTCATCTGACAGTTCAAGCCCCCATAAAATGTTTTTCGGCTGTACAGCTATAATCACTGTTTTTGGCTTTGCGCCTGTAAGCGCAGCCATATCAAGGACGTCTGTGAGGCTTATCTGGTGAAGTGATATTTTCTGTTCTGAATGAAAGCTCATATCCTCTGGAGAAAACTTGAATATTGATCCCGGCGCGTCACCGGCCTCTACAACATCTATTACAATCAGGTAATCAATTGAACGAAATGCAGGGATAAGCTGGTGGCTTACTGTCCCAGCTTCAAGTATCTGAACATTGGGAGGAAATGCGGTTTCTTCAAGCGATTGAATTAGATGGACTCCGAATCCGTCATCTCTGAGCAGAATATTCCCCACGCCAAGAATTAAAACTTTAGGGGGAGGCGATACACCTCCCCCACTTTGCTCAAGAATACCCTTTTTTGTCATTGCGAGCAAAGCGAAGCAATCCCACTATTTTCTTGAGATTGCTTCGGGACTCCGTCCCTCGCAATGACACTCCTATAATAGATATTACCCTTTTCATTCATCAGAATTTTTTCTTGAGTTTATAGCCTGTAAAAATGGAACTGAAGGTCTTGTCTTTGTGGACAACAGACCATATCAAACCCATATACATATGGGCGCCGAGAAAGATGATGAAAACCCACATTGAAAGGAAATGCCATATTCTTGTGTAGGATTCACCACCGAGCATTGCATTAACCCATCTGAAACTCTCCTGAGCGTTGATGAATCCGAATGCATTTCCTTTATAAAGAGCCGCGCCTGTAAATGTTGTGAAGATTATCAGCACTGCAATTAAGAGATAGGCAAACGCCTGGAGCGGATTATACTTCCTGTAATCTTTATGCGTATCATTTACGAAGAGATAGTAAGCGAGCATATCAGGAAGATCTTTCAGGTTTTTAGTTATGCTGAAGTCTTTCCAGTCTCTGTCAAATGCAGAGTTGAATGCCAGGTATACTCTTACAACAAGCCCCAGGACAAGCGCATATGCAGCAACAGAATGAAAAAATTTCATCCAAGACATTACTGCGCTTTCAGCGCTCCCGCTTATAAACGGCCAGTGGATGTAAAACCCTGTGAATACGAGTGCCGCTATTGCAA
Source organism: Nitrospirota bacterium (assembly GCA_016195565.1). Taxonomy (NCBI): domain Bacteria; kingdom Pseudomonadati; phylum Nitrospirota; species Nitrospirota bacterium. Next base: position 81,272 of record JACPZK010000004.1, read on the forward strand.
TGACCCTGACCCAGTGCTCTGCTCTTAACGCCAAACTCCATTCATATTTAAGTTCATTTGCCATATCTCCTCCCTATGACACCTTAAATTGCATTATCCTGTTGGATTCGGGATGTATCACGTGGACTGTGCACGCAAGACACGGATCAAATGAATGCACAACCCTCAAGACCTCAAGAGGTTTCTCAGGATTGACTACTGCCGTTCCGACAAGCGCCTCCTCAATCGGTCCCCTTACACCCTTGTCATCCCTCGGGCAAACGTTCCACGTTGTAGGCACAACGCACTGGTAGTTTTTAATCTTCTTCCCTTCAACATCTAACCAATGCCCCAGCGCTCCTCTGGGAGCTTCCCATAGTCCGATACCTTTTGCCTTGTCAGGTATTTCGTACGGCGTATAAACCTCTGCCTTGCCTTTTTTGATATTCTCTACAATATCAAGTCCCCACTGATACATGGAATCAGCAACCATCTTGCATTCAAGCGCACGGGCCGCAATCCTGCCGACCACACCCAGGAGAACCTGCGGCTTTCCTGCGTGCCCGATTGCAGCCAATGTGTTGTCAATCAGTTTTTTCGCTGTTGGCTGTCCCGATGCATACGCCACGAGCATTCTTGCAAGGGCGCCGGCCTCCATTGGTTTATTCTTCAATCTTGGCGCCTTTGCCCATGTGTATTTTTTGTTAGGATCGTATTCTGTATATTCAGGGTCTGTTTCACCAATGCTTGGATTTAAAGGTTGTGTGCCTTTATACCAACTATGTGAGGTGTGCTCTGTCACATCCTCTGGCTTTGCATCATGGACTTTCGGAAAGTCCTCGGCAAATATAGCCCCTCTCGGCAGAAGCCTCTTCTTGGGATCAAAGGATGCATCCTCAAAGACTCCCCATGAGAGGAAATTTGCATGTCCCTTTCCTACCCCGGCATAGTCAAGATAATAAGGGGCAATTGCAAGCACATCAGGAACATAGACAGTGTCTATCCAGTTCTGTAATTCTTTTATCCTGAAAAGATAATTAGCAATATCATCAACAGTAGGGACATGAGTAGAGCCGCCAGGAGGGCTTGTCATTGTCATAGGCATTCTTCCGCCGAAGAGCGCGCTCAACTGAGCCGCCTTTGCCTGCATATCCAGAGCCTCAAGATAATGAGCTACAGCGAGCAAATTTAAATCAGGAGGGAGTTTGTACGCGGGGTGTCCCCAGTATCCGTTTGCGAACGGCCCAAGCTGTCCTGATTCAACAAATGACTTGAGTTTTGCCTGCACCTTTTTAAGCGATGCTTCTTTGGGCTGCGCTTTAAGGGCAGCAACAACATCAACATAATCAAGCGCGGCAAGATGATAAAACCAGAGTATGTGCGAGTGAACAAACTGGCACCCTTCAACTATATTTCTTATTATCCTGCCATTGTCAGGAGGTTTTATCTTAAAAGCATCGTCCATGCTCATTGAAGATGTGTGTCCATGCGATGTGGGGCATACTCCGCAGATTCGCTGGGTAAGATGCCAGGCGTCTCTCGGGTCCCTGCCTTTCAGGATTATTTCAAAACCCCTGAACAAAGTGCCGCTTGTCCATGCGTCTTTAACCTTGCCGCCCTCAATCTCAACATCAATCTTTAAATGCCCTTCTATCCTTGTAACTGGGTCTATGGTTATACGCGCCATTATTTATTACCCCCTTCCTTTTCTCCCTTGCCTCTTCCTGATGATTTTGTAGCTATGGCATGGGCCGCTATGCCTACAGCAGTTGCAACTCCTGCAACAGCGCCAATCTTATCTGCTGTTGCCTGAATGCCGGGCAACTTTACATCCGGGAGTCGTTCATAAAAGCCCGCAAATTTATCAGGCCATCCATGCTCAGCGCAGCCTATGCATGGACCTCCGGACTTCACACACCAGCTGATTCTGTCGTTATACATAACCTTAGGGCATGCAGAGTAAGTCATCGGGCCTTTGCATCCCATCTTATATAAACAGTATCCCAAAGCCTCTTCGTTAGAACCGAATGTCTCTACAAATCTTCCCGCATCAAAATTCGCTCTTCGCTCGCAGTTCTCATGTATAGTCTGGCCATAGAACATCTTGGGACGCCCGAAGCTGTCAAGCTCAGGAAGTTTGCCAAGAAGCAGATAATTCACAACTACCGCCACAAGATACTCTACATTAACAGGGCAGAGGTCAAGGTTAACAACGGCTTTTTTTACTCCGACCTTCTTAAGCGCCTCTGTAACGCCTATAATTTGTGATGGATTGGGTTTTGCTGCCGGCACGCCGCCGAATGTAGCACAGCTTCCGACTGCAAGAATTGCCACCGCCGGGCCGGAAAATTCCTTAAGTATATCAAGCATCTCTTTGCCTGCTATCATGCCATGCCCTTTCTTTGTGGGAACACCGCCTTCCACTATGAGAATATAATCACCGGCCTTTTTTGAGTTCTGAAGAATTTCCTCTGCCTGTTTTCCTGCGGCAGCCATGATTGTCTCGTTGTAATCAACGCTCAGGATGTCAAGAACAAGGTCAGCGGCATTTGGATATGTTGCCTTGATGAGAGCCTCTGTGCAGCCTGAATCCGATGCAAAGTTAAGCCATACAACAGGCGGCCTTTTGGATGCCTTTTCTATAGCTGCTGCAATTTTAGGAATAAATGATTCCGACAACCCGAGAAGGGCAGCGGTAGCGCCGCAGAATTTCAGAAAGTCCCTTCTTTTAATTCCCTGAAATTCGAAAGTCCCGAGAAATTGCTTACTGATTTCTTCCCTGTCTCCCATAGAATTTTCCCCTCCTTCTGTTTTGATTCACTTTATAAAAGGTCCAAAGCTATTTCTCCTTACAGTCATTTAAAATTCTGATAATCTTAATGCAAATAGTATTAGACTTCATCTGCTTTGTCAAGGAGTTTTTTAAACTGAAGGTAAGCCCCTATTCTTCTTTCCCCACAACTCTTATATAGAGCGTTTTGTCCGCAACAACTGAGAGCCTGTCAATTTCAGCTACCGCCTTGATAACATCCTTTTCTTTTGCCGTATGCGTAAGCACAATGAGGGGTACAGCCTCTCCAAGTCTTCTTCCTTTCTGAATAACAGAGGTTATGCTTATGTTGTAACTGCCGAGCACCCCGGAGATGCTTGAGAGAACGCCCGGCTTGTCAAATGCGGTGAACCTGAAATAATACATTGCCTCAATGTCTTCTATGCCCTTAACCTTTAGCTTAGAGCGTGGAATCAGGACTGCTTTTTTACTCCTGACTCCTGACTCCTGACTCCTGACTATCTTCTTTCCAATATCTACGACATCGCTTACAACTGCGCTGCCTGTCGGCATATCACCTGCGCCCCTTCCATAGTAAAGGGTGTCGCCGACAGCATCTCCCTGCACATAAATTGCATTGAAAACACCGTCAACCTTTGATATAAGATAATCCCTTGGAACCATTGTGGGATGAACCCTGAGTTCCACCTTGTTGTCGGAAGCCTTTGCGATTGCAAGAAGTTTTATCTTATAACCCAACTCTCCTGCAAAGCCGATGTCCTGAGAAGTTATTCTGGTTATGCCTTCTTTATAAACGTCATTAAACGAAAGCGGTATGTTATACGCCAGCGATGCAAGAATCGCCAGCTTATGAGCCGAGTCAATCCCTTCAATATCATAAGCAGGGTCAGCTTCCGCATAGCCGAGCCTCTGCGCCTCTTTCAGAGCATCAGAAAACTCAAGGCCCTCGTCCGTCATCTTTGTGAGAATATAATTTGAAGTGCCGTTTATTATCCCATAGACTGCCAGTATCCTGTTAGCAACGAGTCCCTCTTTTATAATTTTGATAATGGGAATGCCGCCGGCAACAGACGCCTCAAAGCCTATCTCAACACCATGCTTTTCCGCTTCAGCCAATATTTCATTTCCCTCTGTGGCGATAAGCGCTTTATTCGCTGTAACCACATGCTTTTTATTCCTTATGGCTTTAAGGATAAGTTCCTTTGCAGGGTGTATGCCTCCGATAAGTTCAATAACTATATTAATCTCAGGGTCATTAAGTATCTCGTCAACATTAGCGGTCAGAATTCCTTCCGGCAGTTTAATCCCCCTGCTCTTTTTTATGTCAAGGTCAGCAATTTTTTTCAGGTTTATATCAAAACCGGTTCTCTGAGAAATAACATCTTTGTTTTCAAGCAATATCTTAGCCGTTCCTGCACCGACAGTCCCGAATCCTATAATGCCGACATTAATCATCTGCCAAGCACCTTCTTGATTCCCTTTGCCGCCTGTTTTATCCTGTGCTCGTTCTCAACAAGGGCAAACCTCACATGCTCGTCCCCGCCCTCTCCAAACCCGATTCCGGGAGCTACGGCAACGCCTGCATCTTTAATCAGAAGTTTTGCAAACTCCAGTGAACCCATCTTCCTGAACTGCTCCGGAATCTTCGCCCATACAAACATGGTTGCCCTTGGAGGCTCAATAATCCATCCTGCCTGATTTAGTCCCTTTATTAATACATTCCTTCTTGACTCGTATATTTTTCTGAATTCCTCAACACAATCCTGAGGCCCTCTCAGAGCAACAATGCTTGCAATCTGTATGGGTTGGAACATCCCGTAGTCAAGATAACTCTTTATCTTTATCAGCGCTCCGACAATATCCTTATTCCCAACGCAAAAACCGACTCTCCATCCTGCCATGGAATAGCTTTTTGTAAGAGAGAAAAATTCAACTCCTACATCCTTTGCTCCCGGAACCTGCAAAAAGCTCGGCGCCTTGTAATTATCAAACACAAGGTCTGCATAGGCAAAATCATGAACAACTATTATATTGTTTTCTTTTGCAAAATCCACGACCTTCTTAAAGAACTCCAGCCCTTCAACAACGATTGTTGTCGGATTGTGAGGGAAGTTCATTATAAGCATCTTAGGCCTGGGCCATGTTTTTTTAAATGCCTTTTCCATTTCTGCAAAAAAATCAATCCCCGGCCCTATCGGAATGCTTATAACCTCACCGCCTGCAATTATCACACTGTAAGGATGTATCGGATATGCAGGCGCAGGCGTCATAACAACATCTCCGGGCTGTATGGTTGCAAGGGCAAGGTGCGAAAGCCCTTCCTTTGACCCGATAGTTACAACTGTCTCGCTTTCAGGGTCTAAGTCAACATCAAATCTCCTCTTGTACCACTCGCATACCGCCATCCTCAACTGGGTGATTCCCTTTGATGCAGAATACCTGTGGTTCTTGGGATTATTCGCTGCCTCGCAGAGCTTGTCTATCACATGTTTTGGGGCAGGCATGTCAGGATTTCCCATGCCAAGGTCAATTATATCATCCCCGCGTTTTCTTGCCTCCATCTTTAGGCCGTTGACTATGGCAAACACATAAGGCGGAAGCCTCTTTATCCTGTTAAACTCAAACATTTAATTCCTCCAAAAAGTTAAAATTTGAAAGTTTAAAGTTAAAAATTAAAAGTTTTAAAACTCTTAACTCTTCACTTATAACTCATAACTGCTGTATGCATCTCCTCCGCATTCATTGAACTCCTTACAAGCGGAGCTGATGCCGCATATTTAAACCCTATTTTAACGGCTGTTTCTTTATATTCATTAAAAATCTCCGGCCTTACATATTCCTTAACAGGGAGATTCTGCTTGCCCGGCCTGAGGTATTGTCCTATTGTCACAGTATCACAGCCGGAATCTTTAAGGTCTTTCAATACGCTGACGACCTCATTGAAAGTCTCGCCCAGCCCTACCATCAGCCCTGATTTTGCGTTAATATCAAGCGCTATCTTTTTTGCATTTCGCAACACATTTAAGGATCTTTCGTAATTTGCCTGAGGCCTTACATGCGGATAAAGCCTTGGCACAGTCTCTACATTATGATTATAGACATCGGGCGCAGAATCAAGGACAGTCTTCAGTGCATCGTAATCACCTTTAAAATCAGGGGTGAGAACTTCCACCGTTGTCTTGGGAAGATGTTTTTTTACTGCCTTTACTGTTTCAGCAAAATGCCTGGCGCCGCCGTCAGGCAAGTCATCACGTGTAACAGAGGTTACAACCACATATTTCAATCCCATATCCTTTGCAGCCAGAGCAACCCTTTCAGGTTCCATTTCATCAAGAGGCTTAGGAGCAGAGGACTCTACAGAGCAGAACCCGCAGTTTCTTGTGCATGCAGAGCCGAGAATCATGAAAGCCGCCGCAGGTTTTGAAAAGCATTCTCCAATGTTCGGACATCGCGCCTCCTCGCAGACAGTTGAAAGGCGGTGATTCCTCAAAATCTGTTTAGTATCATGCCCCCCCATAGGGCTTTTTACTTTTATCCACTCCGGCAATCGCATGGTTATTAAACATAAAATAAATGGAAAAGTTTGTCAATCACAGGCAGGACTGAAAAATAGACATGGAAGGTTGTCATTGCGAGGCAAAGCCGAAGCAATCTGACACGAAGTGTCATTCCGAACGAAGTGAGGAATCTCAAGTGAGATTGCCACGGGCTACGCCCTCGCAACGACCTTTTAGGTCGGATTGCCACGAACCCTTCGGGTTCTCGCAATGACAGAAAATGCAATGTGTTAAAATGTTACCTATGCTTTATACGGAGGATATTGTTTCCCAATGAATAGAATGATGCCTTCTCTTTATATTCTGCTTGCCATATTCCTGTGGAGCGGTCTTGGTATAATCGTAAGGCTTTCCGGCGTTGAGGTACACATCCTCATTTTTTATTCGGTCATAACAGCCTTGATTGTTCAGGGCTTAATCTTATCACACAAAAATTACAGGAAGGAAATCCCTGATTTCAGGAGGCTTAAATATCCTGCAATATTAGGCGTCGCAGGGCTCCTGAATACGTTTTCTTATTTTCTTGCCTTTAAACATACAACGATAGCAAATGCAGTGCTCACTCATTACACTGCTCCTCTAATTGTTGCTTTTCTTGCCCCATTATTTCTGAGAGAAAAAGTAACACGAAAGATTATTGTTGCAATAGTCATAGCTTCAACAGGCCTGTGGATTATGCTTAACGGATTTTCGTTCAAGGAAGGACATGCTCTCGGAATAACCGCGGGGCTGGTATCGGGATTCGCTTATGCAGCAGTCATTATTTTCATCAGAGTTTACACGCAGAGCTTTAATCCTGTAGTGCTTGCCTTTTTCTCAAACGCAGTCATTGCAATCTTTCTTGCGCCTTTTGTCAGGGAGTTTCCGGTAAATGCGCTCTGGAGTTTTCTGGCAATGGGGATTGTTCATTCTACAATAGCCCCGATTCTCTACTTTAAAGGCCTTCGCTATGTCTCTGCCGGCAGAACTGCTGTGCTTGGGTATCTTGAACCCGTTATCGCGATAATCTTCGGCATAATATTTTTGAATGAATTGCCGGGAAAAGGCTCAATTATCGGAGGACTGCTGATAATATTTTCAGGGTACCTTACTTTAAGAGAGGGGAAATAAGCAGAGCTTCTCCGGAACTTTTGCTGATTTTTCCGCTCCGGGTTCCTTTAAATACTCAGAGTCCTTTCGTTATCCTTCAACCACTTTTGCCTTCTTTTAAAATCAGGCATGATGCTTTTTACTTTATCCCAAAATAATCTTGAGTGGTCTCTTTGTTCCAAATGCACAAGTTCATGCACAATTACATAGTCAATTATTTCCAGCGGCGCCATTATCAAACGCCAGCTGAAATTTACAGTTCTCTTTGAGCCGCTTGAGCCCCATCTTCTTTGAGCGCCAGTGATTTTGATTGAGAGCGGCTTATATCCGGTAAGGCTTGAATACCACTCGCAGCGCTCTTTTATCTTCTTTTCCGCGACTGATTTGTACCACTTTATCACAACATCCCTTGCATAAGGCACTTTTTCCAGAGATAAAAGCAGATTATCTTTAAGCTCAATATCAACACTAATACTATCCACAATTTCCAAATTATAGCTCTTTCCGAGACAAAAGAATGACTCTCCATTTACAAATTCCTTAGCTTTTGGCTTAGGCCTGCTCTGTATCTCCTGCAACTTTGCTCTAATCCATACACGTTTTTCATTAACCAGCTTTTCCAAATAATCAAAAGGAGTTTTGAGCGGTGCGCGGATAACGAGCGTTGCATCGTGTGTCAGCACAAGCGCAATCGTTTTTCTTTTTGAGCGGATTATTCTGCTGATTTTAATTTCTTCCATAAAGTGCGGAACTATTATAACAGACGGCGGAAGTTGAAAAAAATGGAAGGTAAGGGGGGGCTGGGATTTCAGATTCTTGAGAGGGCGGAGTTTAAGACGTGAGAGCGGAACGTTCCAATGATACGCTAAGAGTTGCCACTGAAAAATCGTACTCTCTTTTCATAATATCAAGACCTCCTTTCAATATATTGAATCTCTACTTTCCCTTCTACTCTATGAGTCGCAGACAATCGCAATCTCCTCCGGCGTGAGGCCATAGAGTTTATAAACCATTTGGTTAATTTGTTTTTCGAGATTGGAGATGTCAGCATTGGGGCTTTTTGTTTGGCGGAGAGGATTTGGTCAACGAAATATGAGAAAGGTTGTAACTCGTTATTGTACTGCAATTTCTTCGGGCTTAATCCAGACAATTTTCCCATCACGCCAGACAACAATCGGGTTGCCGGCCTGTTTATGCTTTAACAAAGCATCACGAACACCTTGAGCCAATGCCTGAGTGATCCTTTCAGGGTCTGCAAAAGCCTCAGCGATTTTGTCTTTATGTTTTTCCTTTATTGCCATATGCCTCTTTAATATTATGCCAAAGAGAGGGATTGTTTACAAGCAGACTTATATCTTTTTCACCATAAGCCAGCAATTTGGGATTCCCTCCTCCTGAGTTGTCATAAAAAAACCATGTATCCGCCAAAGGACGATAGAGTTTGAAAAAATTCCGAATGCCAGAATGATAACGCCGCCTGATAGTTTCCTCCGGCACATTGTGCCCGCCCATACGGACCCGCTCAGCGACGCGCGCAATAGCAAAATCCTCATTTGGCAGCCATAGAAAAACCAGATGAAAGTCGTAGTCTGTTTTGCTCAGGTCAGCAATCCATGGAGCAAAAGTACGACTTGCCAATGTTGTCTCAAAGGCAAAATTAACACGTTTTTTTGCAAGATAATGTATGCGCTCAAGCATTACGCGTCCTGCATGAAAAACTGCACCCTCAGGCTGAAATCCGGATAGACCTTGTGCGATTAGGTCTGCATTAACAAACTCAGTAACCTTAAGCGTACCTTTCAGTAAGGAAGGCGCAGTTGTTGATTTTCCTGCACCGTTTGGGCCTGCTATGACTATAAGATTCTGGCGCTGAATTTTCATAAAGATTTATTTCTTCCCCTCCACAATCGCAATGTGCGGTTTGAGTTGAACTATTATAACAGACAGAGGAAGTTGAAAAAAATGGAAGGTAAAGGGTGGCTGGGATTTCAGATTCTTGAGATGGCAGGATTTAGACGTGATTGACCTGCCCGCAGTAGGGGTCTGGGGGGATTGCGGGCGGGTTTCTGACTGGGGGTTTCGGAAAGGAAGCTGCTATGCAAATTACTATTGCGGTTTGATTTTCTGTTGAGGTTGTGACCCAACGAAAATCTGCTGAAATTGCTTGCCCCACGATACACCGTGCGCGCTTTCGTACAATTTCACAAACGGACTGACGTTGAAAAATCCATTGAGTAAGATATATGACTCCCATAACAAATCTTGAAGCGTATCGTCAGCAAGTTCAATTTTCAAACCAAAGGCGGTAAGCTTATCCATAGGCAAAGGTCGTGAGTGCATCAAATGCGTATCATAATCGGAAAAGTAGCTCACCGCCTTTTTGATTTTTTTACCAACATTTTTTTTACCCTTAAACATATACTTTTTTAGCCAAGTTGAAACAAGCTCTTTTGATAACTTTTCCGAATCCTCGCAAAGCTCCAATAGCTCAAGCGAGTATTTTTCAATGAGCGGGATATATGCGGGCAAAGCCTCGGGGCCTTCTTTGGCAATTCTCTCTTTTGCTTTCTCAAAACCTCGCTTGATAGAACGGGCGGGAACTCCGTTTATTTGTGGGTCAATTGGCCCCAAAATTGCGCTAGAGTGCAAAACAATAGAATTGCCGGACAAAGCCAACATCGTGGCCGCTGAATAGGCAGAGTGTGGAATAAGAAAATTTATTTCTTCAAACTTATCACGCAATAAACAAACAAGACGCTCCGTTGCGTCTGGTCTCCCGCCAGGACTATGCAAAAGCACATCAATGGATTTACTGCCCTTTACTGAATTGATAAGATCAGTGAAACCGTCTACATCGGAAAGGTCAATCGTATTCGGAGCGTTCTGCGGCACACCCTCCAAAAATTTCGTAGCGTAAATTAGAAGTGGGCGGCCACGATGCTTTTCAATTTCCTCATAGCAAGCATTACGAAGCGCAAATAAATCCTTGGTAGTTATTGGTTGCCCTGCTTGTTGTGCAGTACCAAAATAATCATGCCAATCTTGCGTAGTCTTAAACTTTTTACGTTGTGGTTGAGGCGATTCCATACTGGTTAATTTCAAAATTAAGCGTTGAACCAGTCGCCGCCTTAAAAGTCGGTTTCCTGCCCATCGCTATGTCTGCCCTCTCAATAAGATCAGAGGTTTTTTTGTAATGGTCATAAGACTTCAACGCCTCGGAGTTTTTTTCCAAAACCTTCCTTGAAACTACTTTAGAGATTAGTTTTTGAGGGGATTCTTTCGTCATTATAGTAAGTATACTATATTCAAACAAATAAACAAAATCAATCTTTTTATGCTAAAACTGTTGGTGGAGGCGGCGGGAATTGAACCCGCGTCCGAAAGCACTACTCTCAGGTTTCTACATGTTTGTTCTGCCTACTTAATCTCGGATGATGAACCGCCGGCAAACGGGCTATTTCATCACCCCATCTCCCTTTATCTTGCCTCAAGTTCAGGAGAAAGACCTGAGGCCAGCCTGCTGCCTTCGCTGCATCCAAAACACAGGCAATCTTGGAGCAGCGTGCCGCTTTAATTAAGCAGCAAGTGCCAGTTCGTTGTTGGCTTTTGTGTTTTTTCCCATCTTTTTACGTGGTGATGGAGCCACGACATGCCACCTAAGCCTCGTAACCCCCGTCGAGCCCTTTCGCCCCCGAGGACAAACTCTACGTTTATAATAACATTTATCTGTTGTGTGTTGCACGCCGGACTGACTTCAGGGAAAATAAGGAATACACTTATGATTGCGCTGTAATGTCCCTGTATAATGCAGTTATGGTTTATCCCTTCTTCTTTATCATTATCAGGTCATTGGTCATTCGCGTGACATCGTCGTAAAACTTTTTAACCTTCTCGTATTGCGCCGCTGGAGTGCGGGACTCTTTGTATTCATACACCTCTATCCCGGATATGGTATTTCCATTGACATGGTATGTGCGTTCGTATCTCGCAAAAATATGGTTCAGCGCCACTATCTTGGGCAAATTCACAATCTCATACCCGTCAGGGATCAAATAGGTCACATGCTTTTCTTTTCTGGCATTGTCGGTAAACACAATAGGATATTTCCTTTTTGGCGTTGTAAATAGTGTTCCACGCGGCCTCTGGGGCATCCCGAACATCATCATGTCTCCAACGCGCTGAACCCTGTGTGAGTTCTCATATTTCAGTCGCACAGTGATTTTAGTATGGGGAGTACTCAGGTTTTTCCATTCTCTTTCAAGCACCTTTCCGCCAGAGGAAAAGGCGGACTCGAAAGTAGCGAAAAATTTCTGTTGTTCATCGTTAGGCATGTTCCTAAACCTTTCCCTAATTGAGATAGAGAGTTCCATGGGAAGTAATGCAGTCGCCTCGACGATAGCAATTCCATCATCCTGAATCACGGCATGTTCCTCGGTAATGGTCACCACTTCTGACTCATCCATCAACGGTATAGTGCTGAAAAAGCCGCCTTTCTCGTTTACCACCAAAACTGTCCTTTTAGACAAGGCAGCTGGAATTTCGTAAAAATAGTATCCTTTATGCAAAAGGTCATAGTAATATTTTTTACCATCTATCTAAAAGAAAATAATGGCATGGTTGAAATAGGTTGGCATGGGCAGCAGTCCTTCTTTTTTGAAGACCGTGCTCGAAGGGAAGAGCACGGGATATGCTTTTACGCCTATCTCGGAAAGCATAGCCATCCCCATGAGAGTATAATCCTTACAGTCTCCATATTTGTTGGAAAACATCTGGTCCGAGGGATGGGGCTCATAGCTGTGGAAGTCCATGTTCATAGCAACATAGCGAAAATCATCCTGTATATATTCGATAATGGCCTGTACCTTATCGGAGAGTAATTTCTTGCCCTTGGTTATCTCATTTGCCTTCTTCTTCATTTCGTCGGATAGGCGCAGGTTCTTACTGAAGAGGTTCCATGCCCATATTGACATCTCTTCCCACGAATCCAGCGTAGAAATTGCCACAGTCTCATATACCTCTTCCCATGGCGGCATATACTCTTCAAATTCTATTTTATCAATGTCCGATATCTCCCATGTATAGATAACATTATCTTTAGAATAGGTAACAATCGGCTTTCTGTCAGTATTGATATATTTGAAATGCAGTTTCATGTCCTTAGGTGCGACCATGGTATATTTCTGCACCTTCACCGGCACGGCAGAGGAGAGGGAAATCATGTCGTAAAAGTTCTTTTCAATTACCGGTTTTGTGGTTTCGACAGCCACTTGCCAGTCGATTACACTTCCCACCACCACATGAGGCATCGTAATAAGTTTTGTCCGTTCGTCACTGTAAACAGCATATCCCTTTTTCAAAGCTAAGTCCTGTATTTCCCGCGACTGCAGCTTCTCGCCTCCTGGAGTTATGGTGAAGGCCTGTATGTCCTTTACTACCTCCCTGCTCTTGTCGTAGTCGACAGATATCTCCCCCATGTCTTTTGCACCATCTTTTTGGATCCTTGCCACAAACCGGGTCGTGGTCAAAGTGGTAAAATCTTTTCTGAGTTCAACTGTCCGTTCAGAGCGCAGAAATACATACGGCTCATCCCTATACTTCTCTTCCCATGTTTGTGGTGTGTCTGACGCATACGATGACAAGAATATGCATAGCACTGCGGCCATTACAGTGAATGTTATGTACTTTGGTCTTCTCATATAAGCCCTCCATTAAGAATGCAAAATATATATCTTATCCAAACTTTTACCTGCTTTTCATCGCCCTTTCTATTTCTCTGTCAGCTTCTTTTTTCTTTATAGCATCTCTTTTTTCATACTGTCTCTTGCCCTTTGCAAGCCCTATCTCAACCTTTGCGAAAGAGCCTTTGAAATATATCTTTAAAGGAATAAGCGAGTAACTTTTTTGCGCCACCTGCCCCCTTAATCTCTCTATCTCTTTTTTGTGCAGGAGCAGTTTTCTCGTTCTAAGCGGTTCATGATTTGTGATGTTGCCGTGGCTGTAAGGGCTGATGTGACAATTAATAAGAAAGAGCTCGCTATCCTTTGCAAGAACATAGCTGTCTTTCAGATTCCCCTTCCCTTCCCTCAGGGATTTCACCTCAGTTCCCAAAAGGGCAATGCCGGCCTCTGTTTTTTCCTCTATGTGATAATCGTGGTATGCCTTCCTGTTCTGGCAGACTATGTTCATTGATTATGATAACATGTCCCTCTTCTGCATTTCCTTTCTTTAAAATCCGAAGCGTCCAATTTAATTTTCATTCCCTTATGCTCTATTGTTGTCCCCACTGTAATTATTTTATTTAAGTCTTCCCTCTGCTGCCTTCCAGTCAATGTTCTTAAAGAACGCCTCTATATAGTCAGCCCTCTTAAGTCCGTAATCAAGCATGAATGCATGCTCGAAAACATCCATGATGAGAATTAGACTGCATCCTGCGGGATGGGATACATCGTGCTCGTTTATCCAGAAATTAATCAGCCTTCCGCTCTGGCTGTCGTGATAGAGAGCAGCCCATCCGATGCCTCTCATCGTTCCTGTTCCCCTGAAATCTTTTTCCCACGCCTCATAACTGCCGAAGCCCTCTGCGAGTTTCTTTGCAAGCTTACCGCCTTTGTCAATTCCACCCTTCCCTCCGAGGTTCTCGAAGTAATACTCGTGAAGCCTCATTCCGTTAAACTCCCAGCCAAGCCTCCTTTTGAGTTCTGCAAATTCAGGGGCGCCGGTTTTCCCGTCCTTCAGCATCTGGTCAAGCGTATCCAGCACTTTATTGGTGTTAGTAACATACCCCTGATAGAGCGTGAAATGATTCTTTAGCAATGTCTCGCTGAACCCCTCCATCCCTATGAGTTTTGAATAGTCCTTTGCTGCGTATGGCATAACCGTTACCTCCTTTTGCTGTACTTATGCACAGCTTCTACGGCCGCAATGGCATTCTTTACAGGCGTCTCCGGAAGTATCCCATGCCCGAGATTGAATATATGCCCTTTTGCGCTTTTCCCCTTTAATAATATGTCCTGAACTTTCTTCCCAATCTCTTCTTCCGGTAAAAAAAGCGCGCACGGGTCTATGTTGCCCTGAACAGCCACTTTTTTGCCGAGCCTCTTTATCGCATCAGCAATATCAATCCTCCAATCAATGCCTATAACATCAGCGCCAGATTTTTTCACCTCTTTAATAATTCCGGCGCAGTTATTCGCAAAATAGATTACAGGCGTTTCAGGATGCTGCTTCTTGAGGCTGGTTACAATCTTTTTCACGTATGGAAGTTCAAATTCTTTATAGTCGTCAGGCGCAAGTATGCCTGCCCATGAGTCAAATATCTGGACCGCCTGAGCGCCTGCAATTATCTGGCTTGAAAGGTATGAGATAACTGTCTTTGTCAGTTTTTTCATCAGATAATCAAATACTGCCCTGCTCTGAAACATCATCTTTTTTGTATTTAGAAAGTTCTTTGAGCTTCCGCCTTCAATCATGTATGTGGCAAGCGTAAATGGAGCCCCGGAAAATCCGATGAGAGGGACTTTTTTCTCAAGCTCTTTCCTCAGAATCTTTATCGTATCCAGAACAAATGGCATTGAATCTTCAGTGTCCGGCACTACAAGCCTGTCAACAGCGGATTTAGTCCTGACTGGTTCGCTCAAAACAGGCCCCTTTTTTTCCGAGAATTCAAGGTGCATCCCCATTGCCTCAACAGGGATGAGTATGTCCGAAAAAAGTATTGCTGCATCAACGCCTAATATGTCAACGGGCTGAAGAGTTACCTTTGCGGCAAGTTCAGGGGTTTTGCAGAGAGTAAGAAAATCAACCTGCTCCCTTACGGCCTGATATTCGGGAAGGTATCTGCCTGCCTGACGCATAAACCAGACCGGAGTGTAATCCACCTCTTCACCCCTGCACGCTTTAAGAAATGTATCGTTCATTAATCCTCCGCTATCATTTAGGATAAATCATTTGGACTAATTCTTTATAAAATTTGGGTAGAAAAGTTCTCATATTCATATTAGGTTTTTTTGCTGAAAAAGCCACATCGCGACCTTTTACACAATAAATTCCCAATAGTTCATTTCTTTCAGGAAAGCCACAATAAAGCACGAAATTTGTAGTATCAATACCAACAGTAGATTGATTTATTGTCAGTTGAAATTCTTTGCTCCGAGAACCTTTTATTTCCAATCTGCTATTGTCCGAGACGCGCTTTAAATCATTAGACCCCTCTCCTTTAATAAAATAAATACCATTTTGAAGATATGCTTCTACACAAACGGCAGCAATATTAGAAATAGTTTGACCACGTAGCTTATTTTTTTGCAACTCTTTCTCCCATCCAGAGATAATCTTCTTTTGAATCTTTTCATCACGGAGAAACGCAAGTATTTTAGAGCATTTCTCCTCACTTTGAGATTTGTTTAGTTCATCTATAATTCGCTCAAAAAGGGTTTTGCCCGGAGAAACAGCTTTTAATTTTATGCTCTGAATAAAAACATCAAGAAATCTACCGATAAATTGAATATCTGAAAAAGCACTTGTGATTCCGTTTATTAATTCTTGTTGCTCTTCTTCTTTTAGGATTTTTGGCATTTTTCCCTCCTTAATTTCCTTTGCGCTTCTAATAAATAATTTTCATCGATTTCAAATCCAACAAATAATACATTTAATCTATACGCAGCGATAGCGGCGTTGCCGATACCTAAGAATGGGTCCATAGCAAGCCTGATTTTATTTATTCCGTGAAGTTTATAGCAAAATTCAACCAATTCAATAGGAAAAGTCGCTGGATGCGGACGCTCGGCATCTCCGTTTTGTATTGTCTTATATGGAATAAACCAAGTATTTCCACGGCAACGGATATCGTCTCCAGCCGTCTGCCAACGTACAACATTCGATTTATCGGAATATGGTACGCCAATGGCCTTTCTGTCCAATTCCACATCGCCATTCTTCGTTAAATGAAATATAAACTCATGACAGTCATTTAGAAAACGTTTACTATTAATCGGTTTATAATGACCAAGGGATTCTACTGCACCGTTTTTTCCTACCGAAATAGATTTGATCCAATGAATGGTGTTTTGTAAACAAAAAAGCTCTCTTAGGGTAAATAAAACCTCATAAGGAACCCATGGATCAGACGGTTTTCCGCCAAGGTTTAAAAATAGAGAGCCCTTATCCGATAAAATACGTTTCAAAGCGAAGCCCCAATTGTAAATCCAGTTAAGGTAATTTTTCCGAGGTATTTTGTCATCATAAGAATTATACTTTACTCCAAGATTATAAGGGGGCGATGTGACGACAATATCTACGCAGCCTCTATCCATCATTTTCATTCCAGTTAAACAATCTTCCAAGTATAGATGAATTCTTTCTTGCTTATTTTCAAACAATAATCGTTTTCCCTTCTTTTGTGTTTCTGTTGAAAAAGTGGCAATGGATTCCCCAATTGAATCCGGAAAAACAGCAGTTGTCCTTCCTACAGTCTTTAAGCGGGAATTCCGAAAGTTGATTGCTTTTGTTGCTTTCACTTTTTTTACGAAAGAACCTCTTTTTTTCATTTATTCCCCTGAACGATTTTCTTTTTCATCTTAATAGGCACGTATCCGCAGAACGGCTCCTCTTCAAGATAATCGCCGTGTATTGAATAGGACCTTGCCCTGCAGCCTCCGCAGACGTTTATATACTCGCATGAACCGCACCTGCCTTTATATTTCTTGAAATCGCGAAGCTCTTTGAAAAGCCCTGAATTTTCCCATATATCTTTAAACGACTGCTGCCTTATATTCCCGGCAGGCTTCGGGAAATAACTGCATGGAAGCACATTGCCGTCCACATCAATCAAACATATAAGCTGTCCTGCAATGCAGCCTTTTGCGCCGCCTGTGGAAAACTTCAAAGTCCTTTTTTCAAACTTAGCGCCTTCCTCTTTTGATTTTTGCAAAACCACCCTGTAATAGTGAGGCGCGCATGTCGGCCTTACAAGCATATCCTTTTCATCTTTCTCCATCTGATAATGCCATTCAAGAATCTCTTCGTAGGCCTCTTTGGAAATGAGTTCGCTCATTATCTCCTCGCCCCTTCCCGTGGGCACTATCATGAACATATACCATGCAGTTGCGCCGAGTTCTTTTGCAAGTTTATATACCTTGGGTATTTCTTCCTGATTTCTCTTTGAGAAAGAGGAATTGACGATAAATTCTATCCCGTGCTTCTTAAAAAGCCTTGCAGCATTTATCGTCCCTGCAAACGCACCCTTCTGATTTCTGAAGTCATCATGCACCTTTTCATCAGAGCCGTCAATACTTATAGAGACTATTTTAATTCCTGAACTCTTTATCTTTTCGCAGGACTCATCGGTAACCAGCGTGCCGTTTGTGGCAAGGCACATTCTCAGCCCTTTTTCTGTGCCGTATTTGGCGATCTCAAAGACATCTTCCCTTACCAGCGGTTCGCCGCCTGAAAGAACAACAACGGGCTTTGCATAGCTTACAATGTCATCTATTATCCTGAAAGCCTCTGAGAGAGGAAAATCAGGATGCCCTTTTATCTCCATCTCTGACGATGAGCGGCAGTGCACACAACGCAGGTTGCATCTACGAGTTATTTCCCATGCTATCCACTTAGGCGCAAATTCCATAGATGATTATTATACCTTTTCTGTATTCTGAAATGTAATTGCTACCAGATTCTCAACCAGATTTTGATTAAAATGGCGAAGGATTATGTTTTTAGGTTTTTGTAGAAACAGGCACTGGCACTGTTATTCTTAAAACTTGACCCTATGTTTTTCTTCCCTAACGGAATAACGCGCCTAAATTTTCTTTTTGCGTTTGCTTTTTATTTCCGACATAATATCTTGAACGCTCAGCCCTTTCAACCATCTCTCTCTCTCTTTAGTATAATCACCGGCTCCCGTTTCAAATTGCTGAAGGAAGCGAACCAAGCCTAAAGGACCTAAAGCCTTAGCTACCGCCTCCAGACCTACTTTTCTTAAAACCACGGGACTTATTGTTTGTGTGCTCATCTAATTACCTCCGCCACCCATTCAAGTGGGTTTCTTATTTCTATTTTTAAATTACTTCTGCGCTGAGCCGCCTTGCTTAATAAGCCGTCATCCGTTGTAAGCAAAACATCTGCATCGCCTTTCTCAGCGCAAGCGATGTGCAGAGCATCAAATGTCTTAAATCCTAATTTTTCAAGTTTTAAAGCTCTAAATTCAAGACCTCTATCAACGGCAATGTATGACTGATGCATTGATGCAAGAATGCTGACTTTAAGCTTTTTCTCGCTATCAGGCATTTTGGATATTTCTATGTCTATAGCTTCGCTGCCAATCACATTCCAATTCAAAGTCTGACTATAATTTAATATAGACAGGACTGCCTCTGATTCAAGATGTATCCTGGCCTGTGTTTGATCATCAAATGGGCGATTTAAACAACACACATCAAGATAAATCCTTAGTTTTTTCATACGATAAATTATACCAGATACTATTGAAAAAGAAACAATTCATATCTTACGAAGATGAGCGCTGACTCTGCTTTCCGCATAAAATCTGTAAAGCGTCCCTCAGATATCTCATTCCCTAAGAAATTAGGCGCTGACCCTGCTTATTCCACTAAAATGTATTTTTTAGGTTTGACCCCAGCTCCTATTCTCTCTTTGTGCCGTTTCAGGCAGAATTTTTTTAAATGAATTATGAAGGTTTGACCCTCATCTTCCCCCTCCTCCTTATTTTTCCCCTTCAAATTTCCCGTTATCCCAGATGTTTTTCTCTATTACATCAAGGAGCGGGTTAAATGTGGACTGTCTCAGGGCTGATACATGAATTGCATTGTAGCGGAGCGCTATATTTTTAATCTCATCCTCTGCAACCTTATCTGCCTTGTTGAATACAATTATTCTCTTTTTGTCTGACAGGTTAAGTTCTCCGAGTATGTTTTCAACGGATTCCATCTGCTGTTCAAACCTCGGATTGGATATGTCCACAAGATGCAAAAGCAGGTCTGCGTCCTGAAGCTCTTCGAGTGTTGATTTAAAGGCTGTCATCAAATCTTTTGGAAGGTCTCTTATGAAGCCTACTGTATCGGTTATGATAACATCTCTTTCTTTTGGGAATCTGAGACGCCTGCTTGCAGTGTCAAGCGTTGCAAACATCTTTTCTTCTACGAACACTTCACTTCTGGTAAGTGAGTTCAGTAGTGTTGATTTGCCTGCATTTGTGTATCCGATGATTGAGACAATAGGAATCATTTTTTCAACCCTTCTCTGTTTTCTCTGTTTCCTTGCCTCACTCAGGGATTTAAGCTCTTTTTCGAGAAGGGTAATCCTGTCCCTTACACGCCTCCTGTCTATCTCAAGTTTCATTTCACCGGGGCCCCTTCCGCCGATTCCTCCCATCAAACGGGACATTGCCGTTCCCTTTCCTGTCAGTCTCGGCAGCCTGTATTTAAGCTGCGCAAGCTCGACCTGAACCTTTCCGTCCCTGCTGTGCGCCCTTCTTGCGAATATGTCCAATATGAGCTGTGAGCGGTCAATAACCTTGAGTTCTGTAAGTTCTCCTATTTCCTTCACCTGAGACGGATTCAGATCCTGATCAAATATCAAAAGCGTTGCGCCTTTGTTCAGGGCATTGATTATCACATCTTTGAGCTTGCCTTCACCCATAAGATACTTAGGGTTTATATCTTTGGGCCTCTGGATTACTGCATCAAGCACAAGCACATTGCTCGAAAAAGCCAGCTCCTTCAGCTCTTCAAGCGAATCCTCCTGTTCATATTTCGTCTTCTTGGATACGCTTATGAGGATTGCCTTTTCCCTTAAATCCTTCCGGTCAAACAGCCTTTTCCTGTCCATCTCTTCTTCAAGCGACTCTATGAAAGACATGAAATCAAGATTAAACCTGTAGAAATTTACGGGGGGTGAGACATCCACCGGCTTTTCTGAGCCGCGCGGCATAAGATGCGCAGTATAAATATTGTCAGGAAGATTATCTTTCACTCCGATTGCGGCAATAATATCAAGCCTGAGAAGGGCAAGGTCTGTGAGGTCATCCTGACTGAGCGGCTCATTCTTCAGATGGGTGTGCACCAGGCGAATGCCGCGCAGCGCGCGCCTGCCGAGCGGAAAATCTTCAAGCCCTGAAATGAAAACACCCTTTGCATCGCCGACAATGACATGGGTAATCTTTCCGTCTCTAGTTATCAGAAGGCCTATCTGTCTTCCTATCTCCGATGAAAGCTCTGTAAGGTATCTTGCCAGTTCAGGAGTTATTACTTTATCGTCTGGAACCTTCCTGCGGTAAATCCTTTCAAGCGCATGCAGGTAGTTTCCCTTAAGCCCTGATATGTTGCCGTAGAGTGATGGAATTTTTTAACCCTCCATTTTTATTTTCACAGAGTTACATCAAACTCCATCTCGACATCTCCGAGTATAAACCTCTTTCTCAGCGCCTTAACCTTAACTGTCTCACCTTTCTTTTTATAGAATAGGTGTATTTTCATATCTTCCATACTGCCTATTGATTCGCTATCAAGGGAAAGTATTATATCTCGGGTCTTGAGTCCTGCTTTCTCAGAAACGCTGTTTTCAGGGAATCCCTCTATCATTAGCCTGCCATCTTCCTCTTTCAGTGAGGCCATTAGCTTGGGTGAGGTAATGCCTTCCATTGATTGCGGATAGAAGATATAATCGGCAATATTCTTCTCCATATTCGCATCACTCAGAATAACCGCATACTCATAACCGTTTCTCCTGAATGTTCTTTTGGGTATGCCTGACCCGTACTGGATATGGCCTCCTCCGACGATCACAACAAACTGCCCGTTTTGCTGAAAATCCTGATTCTTCTTAAAAAATTCATCTATGGACTGTGCCATGGTCTCGTCCCAGAGTACCTGTGATTGGTAAAAGAAGTCAAAATTCCTGTCTTTTGAGTTCTGGTGCATCTTAAAGACCTTCATAAGCCTGTCTCTGTATTCATTGTCAGAAAAGTCCATCTGCTGCGGTATCTCCTTTTTTTCCTCATCTGAAAGGGAATCGAGCCCGCTCTTTGAAACCTTATTCACAATCTCACGCCTGATATTAAGGGCAACAACAGGTATCTTCTCCTCCCTTGCAAAATCGAGTATTGGCTTGTAGAGATTGTAGTCAAACACCCATCTCTTGAAGTATTCGGATTTCTTCAGGAACTCCTTTTCGCTTATCCTGCCTGCTGCATAGTCGTCAAGCGCTCCCTGAAACGGCCGCTGAAACATCTCCATTCCGATAGCAAGCCTTTTATTCTTCGCATGCAGTCCTTTTATAACCTGAAGCTGAATATTGTGATGTGCAAACTGGTCATGTTGTTCACCGGTATAGATTACCTTCTTGCTGGAAACGCTGTTTATAACATCATTCAATGTCTTTAAGTCAGAGACCGCAACTGCAAGCGGCTGTTCTATGAGATTCACAACAACCCCCCTTTCTGATTCATCGATCCTTTTATAAATATTTTTGCCCATGTCAAAGGCGAGTGCGCTGTATTTTCCGTAGTGAAATATCTTTCTGAATGCTGCATCAATCTCGTCCTTTGACCTGCCGTTTATAATGCCTATGACCTTCTGATGATTCAATGGATTGGTTTTCACGGTTATGCTGAAGCCTGCATCTATTGTTTCAGGCTTTCCGTAAAGCCTTTTGACAAGCGGATTGTCATTGCCGATTATGATAATGGATGATGCCTTTATATCCGAATCCTTTATATCTTTAATTTCTTTCTGCAAGGCATCCTTTTCTTTCAGTATCTCGATAACGCCGCTGTAAAGCTCATTTTTAGAAACCGGCAATGCTATCAAAATTTTTTCATCGCCGCTAAGCCGCGCAATCACAGGCGGGATTTCTTTATTTGAGAGCCGCCTTACTATATCATAGTCCTCATCCATCACCATCTTTTCCGGCCCCCTGTCTACAACCATGCTGAAGCTGTTTACCTTTTTATCGACCCTGAATGAATCTTTAATTTTCATATCGCCGGCATATATTGTCACAGGCACATCCATTACATAGACCTTTGCGCCCTGAATTATGTCGAAGCTCACCTCGAATTTAGTGCCTTTATGGACTGTCTTTATATTCTCAAAATGGAGTTCAGGAATACCCTTCTCATCAAGCCACTGCCTGAAAAACCACTGCAAATCCTTTCCATAATTCCTCTCAAGTATAGCTCTCAAATCATCCCATGATGCCTTCTGAAATGCCTTCTCTTTTATGAAATCCTTTAAAGACTTGTAAAAAACATCTTCTCCTGTCATCCTTTTGAGTATATGAAATATCATTGCTGCCTTGCCGTAGCCTATTGCCTTTGATGCGGAGTCGAACCTGCCCTTGAACTCCCCGACAGGAAATTCATTTTTTTCATTTACATAACTTCCATAATCTATCAATGACTGCTTTCTGTACTCCCATCCTTTGCCCTTTTGTTCTTCATATAGGTGGTCTGAAAGGTAGGTTGTCAAACCTTCTGTCCAATTGCCCTTTTCATAGTCAGCATACACAAGATTGCCGAACCACTGATGGAGTATCTCATGACCGAGGGATGTCTCTACAATAAAGGGAAGCCTCACAACGTCCTGCCCGAGAAGCGTATAAGTAGGCATTGAGTATCCTGTAGACAAAAAGTTTTCAACTACCGAAAACCTCTTGTACGGATATTTGCCGATAATGCCTTCGTAAAGCTTGAGGTATTTTTTTGTGTATTCTATATATTTTTTAGCGAGTTCAATATCCTCATGGAAGAAATAGGCAAGTATTTCAATATCGTTAAAACTATCCTTTATTATTTTATAGCGCTTTGCAGCGACAAGGTTTATGCCCTCAATAGGATACGGAAATTCAAAGATGAATTCGGCGCTGCCGTTTTTTGTGGTTTTGATAATGCTTTCCGCCTCTGATACAGCCTCGTAGCCCTCAGGAAGGGTTGTCTTAAGCCTATATCTGAACAGTCCTTCTATCTGCGGATACCACAGACCTGTCAGCGATATCCCCTTTTCTCCGATCATATTATTGTTATCCCTGAATACCCCTTCATATCTTATTGCGACAATGCCTTTATCAGTTCCGGAGGTTTTCAATATTCCTTTCCGGATATCGAATGGGATGCGCTGTTTATTTAGGCTTACATCAAGAATCTTAAGCTGTCCTGTATTAACAGTTATATCCTTTGAGCGGGCATTAATCCTCGCAACGCCTGTTATCTTCGCATTTTGAATATCAAAGGAAACATCCAGATGATACTCAGGCAGTTCAGCTGCAGATGTAAAGGCAGGTAGAAATAAAAGCATGCTTATTAAAAATCTTCCGAACATTTTTTTTATTATACATCAAGCGGCATTATTCAGCTAAGATTATATCATTCCAAAAATACCAATCAATCATTTTTATGGCAGGCATGTGGGCTGAAAAAGCTTTACGGCAGATTGAATAAGTTCCTTATTGCCACGTCGCTATCTTTATGCCTTTCTTGTTGAATTTATCTGTAAGGGAGTTTAAAACAGGAAAGGTGGGGTTAATTTTGTCAACAAATAAGTTTTTTGTGATATATTAATGACATACAACTTATGAAGGAGGAATTTTATGGGACTATGGGACAGGGTTAAAAAGGACATCCAGAAAGGTGTTGATGAAAGTATTGCTGCTGTAAGAAAGGGAGCTACTGTTGCCGTTGAAAAGGCAGAGGAACTGGCAGAGGAAGGAAAGAGGAGATACAAAGTTTTTGAACTGAAAATGAAGGTTCAGTCTAATTTCACAGAACTCGGCGGGAAGGTTTACGACCTTGCTTCAAAAGGCGCCAAGAATCCCCTCCTTGACGCGAAAGTGCTATCTGCTATCAAGGGAGTAAAAAAACTTGAAGCTCAGATTGCAAAGCTTGAAAATCTCTCCCCTAAAAAGAAAGGCGCTCGTAAATCAAAACCAAAAAGAAAATAGCTGCGATAGAGACAACGAAAATAATCCCTCCTCGCCCCCCTTTAGAAAAGGTGGGATGGGGGGATTTACAGATAAATATTTGCGGCAATGCTTCCTGCAAATTGCGGAAAGCAGGATGCGCGGGATTTGCAGGATGTCCGGGATTTATGTCAAGATAGAATCCATAGCAAATTAAGCGAGCTAAATCTGGATTCCCACTTCCGTGGGAATGACACAAGGGAACTAAACAGGAGGAAACTAATGAAAAAACATCTGCTTTATCTTTTAATCTTGATAACTGTCTTCGCCCTTTCAGGCTGCGGTTATAACACAATGCAGGCAAATGAAGAGGCTGTAAAGGCAGCATGGGGTGATGTTGAGGCATCATACCAGAGGAGAAATGATTTAATACCGAATCTTGTAGAGGTTGTGAAGGGATACGCTAAACATGAAAGAGAAACACTTACCGCAGTTACAGAAGCAAGGGCAAAGGTTGGATCAATACAGATGTCAAAGGATATGCTCAACGACCCGAAGGCATTCACTCAATTCCAGCAGGCGCAGGGTGCGATGAGCAGTGCACTTTCCAGGCTCATGGTCGTTGTAGAGAAATATCCTGACCTTAAAGCAAACCAGAACTTCAGAGACCTTCAGCACCAGCTTGAAGGAACGGAGAACAGGATAAATGTTGCGCGGACACGCTACAACAAGGCTGTTGAGACTTTCAACACATCAATCAGGATATTCCCTAATAATCTTACTAACAAACTCCTGCTGCAGTTAAAGTCCAGAGAGCCTTTCAAGGCAGAGGCAGGGTCTGAAAAGGCGCCGCAGGTAAAATTCTAATTTGAAACTATTTACCAAGGCAGGATATAGTATTTGCGCTCATTCTCGTCCCGACAAGTCGGGACTCCGAGGTATTTTATCTCTTTATTTATCATATACAAACTGTTTGAATATCGATAAAATAAAACCGCTTAAAATACTATATCCTGCCTGTATTCTTTTTTTTATCTTTTTGTTTACTCTTTCAGCCCATGCCCTTGATGTGCCAAAACTACAGGGGCATGTTAATGATTACGCAAATATGCTATCCCCATCAACTAAGGCTGAACTGGAAAAAGAGCTTAATTCTTTTGAACAGACAGATTCAACGCAGATTGTCATCCTCACAATCCCCTCTCTTGAAGGAGAAGTCTTGGGGGAATTCAGCATCAAAGCTGCTGAGGCATGGATGATAGGACAGAAAGGGAAAGACAACGGCATAATCATCACTGTTGCAAAACAGGAAAAAAAGATAAGGGTTGAGGTTGGCCGCGGGCTCGAAGGAGTATTGACTGACCTTGCTGCGGGAAGAATCGTTAACCTTGTTATAGAACCTAGATTCAAAAGAGGTGATTTTGACGGAGGTTTTGTCGCGGGAGTGCATTCTCTTATTGACGCAACAAGGGGAGAGTTTAAGGCTGATAAAAATCATTTGCCCAAAAAGAAGGACACCATACACAGCTTCTTAACAATTCTTATCTTTGGTGGAATAGTTTTACTATTCATAGGAAGCATGTCACGCATCTTTGGAGGCGTATCAGGAGCAATAGGCCTTCCTGCGCTGGTACATCTGGCGCTTACTCCAATCGGGCTTATTGCATTTATCATCCTCTCTGCTTCAGGATTGCTTGCAGGACTTTTCCTGCCAAAACTTTTCTCCTCAGGCGGCCATCATGGCGGCGGTTTCTGGCCCGGCGGAGGATACTATGGGTCAGGCAGTGGTTTTAGCGGAGGAGGAGACTTTGGAGGCTTCAGCGGCGGAGGCGGCAGTTTTGGCGGAGGCGGAGCATCAGGAGACTGGTAATGGAAAATAATTCGAAGGCAAAAAGATTTTTCACTGAAGAAGAGAAAAAAAGGATAGAAGAGACAACCCGTGATGTTGAATCCCGCACCATCGGAGAGGTTGCCGTAATGGTTGTTGGCTGCAGCAATCAGTACATTGAGGCGGAAATATTGGGAGGGATATTTCTCGGAGGCATCATCTCGCTGATTATAACCGCCTTATACTTTAACTCGTCTGTCTGGTCCTTCATTCCTGTGAGTTTTATCTTGTTTTTCCCGGCAAGCTTTCTATTCAGGAAATTTCCTGTTCTTAAAATTTCATTTATCGGCTTCAGAAGAAAAGAGGAAACTGTAAGGCAGAGGGCTGTAAGGGCGTTTTATGAAAAGGGGCTTTATAAGACCAGAAAAAATACCGGGGTTCTGTTCTTCATCTCCATCCTTGAAAGAAAGGTCTGGGTGCTTGCCGATAAAGGAATTCATAAAAAGATAGAACAGGAGACTCTGAATAAATTTGCGATAACCGTATCTCAGGGGATAAAAGAAGGCCGTGCCTGCGATTCTTTATGTGATGCCATAAGAGAAACCGGAGCGCTTCTTGCAAAACATTTTCCTGTAACTCCGGGCGATACAGACGAGCTTTCAAATAAAGTGATGACTGAATAAGGGCTCAGCCATCACTTATATTCAACTCCTTACTTTGCAATCCTGTCTGAGTCAACCGGGATCAGAACTATCTCAATCCTGCGGTTCTTTGACTTTCCCTCTTCCGTGTCATTTGATTCAATAGGCTTGTATTCTGCATATCCCGCGGGGCTGAGAAGTTTAGGGTCAACACCTTTTTCCTGAAGATACCTTAACACATTCGTTGCCCTTGCGTTTGACAGCTCCCAGTTAGTCGGAAATTTCTTTGCTATCCTCGGCCCTATCTTGACATTATCCGTATGCCCTTCAATCCGTATCTGTTTGTCGGTGACTTTCTTGAGTATTTCGGCTACTCTGTCAAGCACCTTCTTCCCATCCTTTTTCACATCCGCGCTTCCTGAATCAAACAATATCTTGTCCACCATGCTCAGCGAAAGTTTATCTCTGAGCTGCGTAACCGCTATCTCGCCTTTCTTTATCTCGTCCTTTAATTCGTCAACAAGGTTGGTATATGTTTTTTTCAGCTCTGCTACCGCCTTGTCCTTCTCTTCTATGGCCTGCGATTTTTCCTTTGAGAGTCCGGCTATCTCTGTCTTTAACTCCGTTATCTGGGCGTTTTTTGACTTTAATTCATTTTCAAGTTCTTTTATCTTCTGTTCTTTTTCAGACAATTTTGCCTTAGTGCTGACCAAATCCCTTGTCAGTTCATCCTTATTTGCTTCAAGCATGGCCTTGAGCGCCGCCTTCTCCCCTTCCCTTGTCTTAAGTTTTTCTTCTAAAACCGAGACATCCTTTTTAAGATTATCAATATCACTGAGCCTTGCCTTATGTTCCTCTGTTGACACACAGCCGGAAAAGATCAGAATTCCCAGAACAACAGACAGCATTTTTATTGTTCTCATAAATACACCTCCCATTCTTAAATTACGAGTTAAGAGTTAAAAGTTATGAGTTAAGGATTTTATTTTTTTAACTTTTAATTTTACACTTCTAACTTTTAACTTGTTTCCTGATTATAACAATTCAGCAATGACTCTGCAATGCTCACATTTAGAACGCATGCCCGATGCTGAAATGCACCTCTCCCCTGCTTTCACCTGTTTCTCTGTCCAGTTTATGGCCATAGTCAATCCTCAGAGGGCCCACAGGCGTATTGTATCTTATGCCTGCACCGGCAGTATATTTTATCTCTGAGAGCTTTATATCGCCGTTTTTTTTCCATACATTGCCGCCGTCAAGAAATGTTACAAGGCCAAACCCCTTGCCAATAGATGTCCTGAGTTCAAGATTTGTCAGGATAAATGCATTCCCGCCTGTCGGAGAGCCGTCAGCGCCTTTAGGCCCCAGCGTATCCTGTTCATATCCGCGGACAGTAGTCCTGCCGCCGAGAAAAAACCTCTCTACAAGCGGAAGCTCTCTTGTCTTCTCAAAACCCTGAGACATCCCGCTTTTTAAAGAAACCGCAATAACAAAATTTTTACTCAACGCCTTATAAACACTTCCGTTGACTATTGCTTTTACAAAATCAGTTTCTGACAGAAGGTATCCCGATGCGGTTTTCACGGATATCCCGGCAAGCACGCCTTTTCTGGGGTCAAAAGGATTGTCCCTCGTATCGTAGACTATACCCGGCCTTATCCCTGCAATAGCAAGCGTTCCCACATCTTCTTTCGTAAGGATAACATCAGGCTTCACCTCAAAAGTTTTGACTAATGAAAAATCATAAAAAATCTCACCTTTCACCCTTTCGCTGAATTTCTTCTCAAAGCCTACGCTCGCAGTGTGCCTTCTCAGTTTATACCGCGTCTCACGGGTCTCCATGCTTTTCTCCGTCCTTTCTTCTTTTATGAGCAGCGCCTTGAAGGGAAGAGGTTTTTCTAAGAACCACGGCTCGGTATAATTCACTATATAACGCTGCTCAAGCGTACTGATTTCAGTCCTGAATGATAGCTGCCTGTTCATTCCAAAAAGATTTCTGTAGCTTACATCAAATGACCCCCTGAACCGCTCATAATCCCCGTATCCAACACCAAACTCAACAACCCCCGCATTCCCTTCCTTCACCCTGACATGAACATTCTTCACATCGCCTTCTTTTTCTATCGCATCCACATCCACCTCAGTAAACAAACCCAGCCTGTAAAGTTTCTGCCGCGTCTTCGTGAGGAGAGATGGATTAAAAGGAGCGCCGTTTTCGTAGAGCATTTCTCTCTTTATTACCTCATTCTTTGTCTCCGCATTGCCGCTTATTACTGTTTTCCCGAACAAGGTTAGTTTTCCTTCATCAATCTCAAAAATGATCTTCACCCCTTTTTCTCCGGCTTCCTGCTTTATATCAACCTTTGAGTCAATAAAACCGTTACTCGAATAAAGGTCAATAATCTTGTATCTTGCATCCGATATATCAACTTCATTGTAAGGATCCCCTGTTTTTATTCTGACGGCATTTATTATTTCTTTTTTTGAGATAAAAATTGCCCCCTTTATCTCAATACCTTCTATCAAGGTCTTTGCGCCTTCTTTAATTTTTATTATAAGGTCCGCCCTGGAATCTTTTACTGCAATCCTGACGTCATCTATCGCCGCGTTCAGATAGCCGAGCGCGTTATAAAACTCTGTTAATATTGCTTTGTCTGACTCTATAAGGTCTGGATTGTACAGCTTCCCTTTTTTTAAGAGCATTACATCTTTCAGATTTTTTTCAGATATGGTTATTCCTTCGAAAGTTACAGAATTAACAACAACCTCGCTCCCCTCAAAAATAAAAAACCTGATAATAACAGTGTCTTTGTTTGATGTTATAACAGGCGCTATCTGAACAAAAGGAAACCCCTTAGTGTAGTATAAGGACACAATCCTTGATATTGCCTCTTCAACCAGGTCATCCCTGAAGTCTTCAACCTCAAAAAACGGAGCCTCTTTAGTGAGAGTCTCTGAATTCAGCGCCGAGTTGTTTTCAAAAACGACTTCGAGCTTCTTACCCGGGTCTATGTTAATGTCAAGATTGCCATTGCTGAAAGTATAGGGGCCGACAACAGGCTTAAGAAAATTATTTTTCTTATAATAAAGCCTTATTCTCTCTATTTCTTTTCTTAAGTTAACCTGGTCATATATGTCGCCTTCCTCTATTTTAATCAGTTCTTTATGACCTTTCGCTTCCGCAGGCCCGATGATTTTGATGCTTTTTATTATCTCAGGCATTCCCTCGTCTATTGTAAGTAAAAGATTCACACTGTAAGGCGCGCCTGCATTCTCTACAGCCAGTTTTATATCTGCGTGAGGAAATCCCCTTTCATGCAATGCATTCTTAAGCTCCTTTACGGCATCTTCCATACGGTCATGACTCATAACTTGATCTTCTTTTAATGAAAAATGATTTCTTATTATCTTCTTTGAAAGGCGTTGGTTTCCGGCAATAACGATTTTCTTTATTATATCTCTCTCCCTGACCCTTATTATTATGAAGGTTCTGTCTTCATCATTAATTTCAACAGATATGTCCTCAAATATCCCCTTGAGAAACGCCAATTTCAATCCGGCGCGGACAGCTGAAGGGTTAAAGACATCACCAACCTTTATGTTTAAAAGGTCCAGAAGTTCTTCGCTCTTCATGGAATGCAGCCCTGAGACATCAACTTTACTGACTGCAGCGTATGCTGTCTCAGCAGATACAACAGAGGGATGAGCAAGAAACGGTGTGAAAATAAAAATCAGAGCTGATAAAAAAATAGTTTTTATCATTCTTCTGCGTTTATCTGGTAACCATAAGCATTTCATTTTGGATTCAGCCCTTTTTATTTAAATTCAAATCTGAACTTAATATCTCCGCCGACGCTGCCTTTTTCATCCCGCACGCCAACCAGTGAGACATTTTTATCAAGAATATACTCAAGTTTAAGCACCTGTTCCTCGGTAGAGCCCACGGCAGATGTGTAAGTCACAAAAAGTTTATCGCCTAAAAGCCTCTTTGATGCGGTAACTCTCGGGCCTACCGTGCCTGTGGACTTTGACACATAAGGGTCTACCTGAACCCTGTCAATGCCGGTTATGCTCTTTATCCTTTCTTCAAAGACATCCTGAACCTTGCCTGTCAGAAACGAAGCAGCTTCGCCGGCTCCAATTCCTCCCTCAAGGCCTTTTAATTGTTTCCCTATTTGCCCTACAGTAAGCAAGCTGAGGATATCCGTCTCCTCAAGTGGCGGATCAGAAACAAGAGAGAGGTTAAAACGCTCCATTTGTCCTTCAAGGCTCAGTCTTATGTTGTACCCTTTCACTATTGTCTGTGCGACGATCTCCATTACAGGGTTTATCCTGTTCTGGTCAGTAAAATCAGCGCTTGCGTTCAGTATTCTGAATTCATTGTTCCTGAAATAGACCTTGCCCTCTTTGGACTCAACCCTTCCGAAAAGGAGCGGATGCCCTATCGCGCCTCTCAAAACCATATCCACTTTCAACGGCGCACGCGCTATGTTGTTGTCCACAATGATATTCTCTGCTCCATATATCTTCACATTCAATACTGCTTTTTCTGCCCCTGTCAGTTCACCCTTCGGTCTTTCTGTAGTCTTTGCCTTGAGAAGCCAACTCTTCCATTCTACCCTCTCTCTATACCTAGCCCTGTTTACTCTTACATCGCCGGTAATATTCTGCGCATCAAGAGTCCCTTTATAGAGAACATTGCCGTGAAAATTAACAGAGAAATCTTTGGATACGGAAGTTGTGATGTTGTTCAGTTTTGTATCGAGATAAAACCTCTTAAGATTAAAACCGCTGATATAGACAACACCCGTCGCATCTATATCTCCGCCTCCAAGTTTTCCGGAGAGTTTACGTATAACAATCCTGCTTCCCTCAAAATAAAATAAACCGTTTATTGAACTAACTCGCTGGTGTATGTCCTTTAATCCGAACAGCCCGTTGCTCACATTGAGATTGCCGTTTATCTGAGGGTTGTCCCATTTACCTGCTGCAGTCAGGGCGAAATCAGCATCGCCCCTCAGAACGCCAATCTTATTTGAAAATCCCTTCAGAGGAGAAAGCGCTGAACTCCCTTCAAGCGATATATTGTACTCTCTGCCTATTTCCATACTGCCCCGCATGCTGAAAGAGGCATTTCCGCTCCGCATCGTAAATGCGGAAAACGACATCTTTCTATTATCAAATCTGAATTCTATATCCGAATCATTGGAAAAGCTGTGTCCATAAAGAGCCGCATTAACCTGATTTAAAACCGCAGAAGCTGAAAAGGTTTTTCTGGTTCCCGACATAACCGCATTTCCCTTCATATTGACTACAAGGTCCTCAGGAACATCCTTCAGCAAAGCTGACAGAAGAAAATCATATCTGCCTGATGTCATGGTAAGCTCTCCACTCCATGGCAGTAAATCACTCAGATATCCCTTTCCTTTCATAATCACCTTCTCATTAAAAAGCACTGCGCTGAACAGAATATCCTTATTTTTAATAGAAGCATTTATGGCGCCTGCGCCAAGCAGTTTGCCTTTAAATGTTCCGCCTGATAATTGCCCGTTTATAGTTATGGAGGGATTATCAAAAGTGCCTGAGCCTGTTGCATTTATATTCAATACCGCATCGTCAGGCATGCCTCTCAGTCCCATATCTTTCAAGAATAGTTTACTGCCGGATGCGCTGAATGAAAACTTCTCTATATCTGAAATCCTCCCCTCAACAGTCATTGCAGAGCCGCCTTTCTTAATAAGAGCCCTTTTTACTGCGATGTCTTTATGCCTATAGGAGAAATCAGTTGTCAGAGAGTCTGCTGAAAATTTATAAGCCTCTGCATTGATTACAGTTGCAGAGCCCGAATATTCAGGATAGGAGGCATTGCCTGTTAGCTTAAAGTCCGTATTCAGTCTGCCCTTCAATGGAAGTTTTTTATAAAAGGCTGTTACCAGCCTTTCAATATCAGCGCCTCTTAATGATACTGCAAGGTTGTAATCAGGCTGTTTCAAATCGAAAATCTTCTTTGCAGCGTTAAACTTTACATATCCTCTTGCAGTGTGCTCCTCATCTTTTGCTTTAACAGATAATTGCTTTATCTCAAGGATATTTTTCCTGTAAGACAGCTCGCCGGAAACATTATCAAGACCGTAACCTTTTAGGGATGCTGAATTCATACTCACTGCGCCGCTTATCAATGGGTCATCAAATTTTCCGGTTATTGTGCCCGTAAATTCGCCCGTCCCTTTCAGAAGGTCAAAATAAGGAGACGTGAGGTCTGCAATGTCATGAGTTATAAGCCTGCCTTTAAGGTTGAGCGCTGAAGCAGACATAGCAACTGTGCCGTTTATATCCAGCGCTGACTTATCAGTCCTGATTTCCGTATTAGAAAGAGAAAGCATATCACCCAGCACCATAAATTCACCTTTAATCCTCTTTACTCTCCCTATTAAATCACTCCCCGTATGCTCGCTGTTGTAACTGAACCATCCGGAGGGATTAAATTCGCTGTCAGAAGAAAAAAGCTCTCCTTTTACCTTGCCCTTCGGAGCCGCTATATCCATACCGATAAGCTTGAAAGCCGGCTGACTGTCAACATCCGTAAAATTCACCCGCACTGAATAATGATCAACTTTCGGCATTTTTAAAGCTGCCTCTGCGTCTGCCCTGCCATTGTAAAGCTCTGCCTTACCGTTTTTGAAACTCATGACTCCGTTGCCGTAAACTATATTGCATTTGAGTCTGTCCACAGCAACATCAAAAAGATTTCCTTTTTTTAACGTTGCGTCCGCTTGGCCCGTAATCTTTGAACCCGCTCCGCTTATCTTCCCGTCAAAATCCACCCAGCCTTCAACTCTCTCTTTTACTTTGAGAAGTTCCATCAAAGACTGAAGATAAAAATTGCCGCTGACTCTGATATCCACAAAAGGAGCGCCTTCTCCAAATTTTATATCGCCCTTTGCAAATATCTTTCCCTCACCGCTCCTCTTCAGCCCGAAAACTTTTTTTACAGAATCAGCGGAAAGCTCAATAGCTGTCTTTATATTGCCTTTTCCTTCAGCAGAATAAAAACCGCCTGCCTTCAGTTCTGAATCATAGGCCCTGAGAGTGACGTTCTTTATATCAATTCCGTCTTTCCTGAAAAACAATACAGCATCTGCGCTAACTTTCAATTCAGGGAAACCCTGAATATTGGAGATAAATTCTTTTATGCCGGCTTTCATTCGCGTGGTTTCACCTAACAGAATCTCACCGCTCAATCCCTTGCCCCTTAAAACAGCGCCATACGCAGGATCATAAAAGCCAAATCCTCCGTCACGCACTTCTATCACATCCACAACAACTTTCATCTTCTTGGGGTCTTCCTTGCTCAAATACTCTTTAACCCTCTTGATGATGTCCTCCGCCTGTTCCCTGTCAGTCCATAACTCCGGCTCTTTCAGCACTATTCTTTTAAGCGCTATTTTTTTTCTCCGTATTGCGGACAGCATCGGATAGCCCTTTATCCTGTCAACAGTCAAAACCCTGTTGCCCTCATCATCAAACAACTTCACGCCCTTTGCCTCAATGAATAACGGGAATAAATTAAGGTATATTGACTGGGCTATCACCTTGCGGCCTGTCATGTTCTCAAGTTCCGGCAGTATTATTTTCTTTAATGCATTTGATATGTGCGGGCCGCGGGAAACAAAGATAATTATCCCTATGAGCAGTACGCCCGTGGAAAGATATGCTATTCGTTTTATCCTTTTAGATTTTTCCATAGAGATTCCAGCAATTTCACAGCCTTAAGCCCGTTAACCTTTTTGCCGTCATGCTGAATATAAAAAACATCCTGAGCAATGCCTGATTCAGTATTAACCCTTGCCGATATTATATTCAGCCCGCTTTCATGCATAAGATTAGACACATCATAAAGAAGGCCGTGCCTGTCCTGTGAAAAAAATTCAACGACCGTGCTTTCCTCGGAGGTCTCATTGTCAAGTTCCACAAACACGTCAAATTTCCCGTTAACCTTTTTTGCGATACCGCGCAGAATTATTGATTCGCCTCCTGCTGCAACATCCTTCAGCCCGTTTTTAATAACATCTTCCATTTCATTCCACCAGAGTTCTTTCCAGTTTGAAATTTGAATTTTATCAATAATGAGTCCATTTTTACCAGTATACAGCCTGGCCCTTACTATATTCAGCCATTTTGAAGAAAGAAACCCGACTATCCGTGAAAAAAGCCCGGGGCTGTCCCATGCGCCGATTATTATCTCTGTTATGCCTCGTGCTTTTTCGCTTATTGATACTGCAAAACCGTCACTCCGGACACTGCGCGCAAGGTTGTAATCCTCTTGTATTTTTTCAGGAGGCGTTGAGAGCAGATACTTCTCAGGCATCTCATTAATGAAACTGCTTAATCCCTCTCTGTCAGCATCTGCGCAGGAAGACAGAATACTTTCTATATAAGCCGCAGGGTCTTTCCTTATTCCGCGGAGATGATTTAAGGTCCTTTCATAGAGATCTTTAAGGAGATAGGCCTTCCACTCTGTCCAGAAATCAGGATTGACGGCAGACATATCCGCATAGGTCATAAGACAGAGCGCCGTCAGGCTTTCTTCGTCGCTTGCTGAATCAGCAAACTGCGCTATAACCTCAGCATCCTCAATCTCCCTTTTTAATGCAAAAACAGACATCAGGATATGGTTTCTGACAAGGAATTCTATCCTTTGGCGTTTCTCAATATCAATATTGAACCTCTCCACAATATTTTTAAGCCTTTTGTATCCTTCCTCTTCATGATACCTGCCTGCAGCCTTGCCTATGTCGTGAAAGAGCAATGCCATGAATAGTATTTCTCTCTCCTTTATATTCTTCATAATTTCGGCGAGATGTTCAAGGTTTTTATACTTTGTAGCAGCCAAGCTCTCAAGGTTCCTTATTGCAAGCATTGTATGTTCATCAACAGTATATCTATGAAAGGGTTCATGAATCACAAGAGACTTCAATGCGCCGAATTCAGGAATAAATCTTCCAAGCACGCCTGTTTCATGCATCTCCCTGAGGGTCTCATATACCCTTTCCCCCTTAAACACCTCAAGAAAGAACGCTACAGCCTTGCGGGAATTCCTGACCTTTCTGCCAACTAAAAGCAAATTGCGCTTAATATCTTCCCTGAGAGTATGGCTGAAATATCCTCCTGTTTTTGAAAAGGCGTAAAAAGCCTCCATAATGCCGATAGGGTTGTTTTTTAAAAAATCCTTCTCTGATGAGATAATCACGCCTTTATACAAAATAAAATTATCCGTTATCTTTTTCTTTCTTGCTGCTCCCCATCTCCCTGTAATCAGCCATTGCCTGAGGCACATGCCTGATATTGTGGATGCTATCTCCTTTACGGCGCTCGCCTTAAGGTAAAAATACCGCATAAACCTCTCCGGGCCCGAAAACTTCTTTGAATCATTAAACCCCATCTTTTTTGAAACATAATCCTGTGCGCTGAATGAAAGAGCATCATCCCTCCTGCTGCTTATGAGATGCAGGCAGAATCTCACTTTCAGCAGAAAATCATATGCCTTAATAAGCCTCCTGAAATCATTCCTTGAGGTAACATCTGATATGCCTTCAATGTTATTAATCTTCAGCGCAATCTTTGAAAGCCATAGCACTGTGTGTATGTCCCTGAGCCCTCCCTGCCCTTCCTTTACATTCGGTTCAAGCAGGAACACCGAGCCGCCGAACTCCCTGTGCCTCTTCTCCATTTCTTTCAGCTTTCCGCTTATGAAATTCTTCTGCTTTCTGTATGCAAGCTCCGGATAAACTCTCTCATGAAAGCTGTTATATAATCCTCTGTCTCCGGCGATAAACCTCGCTTCAAGCAAAGATGTATGCGTGCGCAGGTCTTTTTTTGCCTCTGCAATACATTCATCAGCAGTCCTGAAGCAGTGGCCGATTGTAAGCCCTGCATCCCATAGTTTATAAAGCACGGATTCAACTTTTTTTGAATCTGTTTTATCATCTGCAAAAAACATAATATCAATATCAGAATAAGGAGCAAGCTCTGCCCTGCCGTATCCTCCAGTTGCAATAAGGGCGATAGGTTTCTTTGATTCTATCGAATTGAAAATCCCTGAAAGAAAGTCGTCTATCTTTTGAGTGTAAAAAGCTGCAAGCTGCCGCCCGCTTAATCCGTCAAAAACCTCTTCGATATCCTTAAAAAAGTCCACTTAGTATGATACTATATGCAGTATGATTTAGAGTAGGGATGAGAGGCAGAACTCAGCGTCTTAAGGTGTAGGCAATATAATCTCTCCTTTGTCTTCCTTAATGCTTCGTCTTGTGCTATATTGTTTTAAATTGTCGGAAAAGGCAAATGTTCGGATAAAATTGTGAACTATGAATAATAAGAGATAAAAAGGTAACGTCAAATCTATGTTCAAAAAAGAAGCCAAGTTTATGCTGTATGTTCTTCTGGTACCGATTATGCTTGGCGTCCTTGGTGCTTTGATAGTCCCAAGACTTTTTAATAGTGGATGTAAAAATGCAATAATTAAAGAAATATTATCGCCAGACCAAAAAAGAAAAATAGTCGTATTTGCTCGTGATTGTGGTGCTACTACTGGCTATAGCACGCAGGTTTCTCTAATATCGATAAAAGTAAAGTAAAATGAGAGTAAAATTGAGAGTAAAATGGGACGGTTCTATTTTCTTGACAAGAAGGATGTAATGTGATAGATTCTGTGCATGCCGAGAACAGCAAGGATAGCGCCGAAAGAAAATGTTTATCACATCTTAACAAGAGGGAATAATCGTCAGGATGTTTTCAAAACAAAGAAAAGTTTAAGTTCAAGATTTATCACTACGTATTAATGAGGAATCATATACATCTTGTGCTTGAAACGACGGAGAGAGGCGGCAGCATGGCTGAGATAATGAAAGGGATAAACCCAGTTTTTCAAAGGCAGATACAGGCACATAGGGCATTTCTGGCAAGACAGATATAAGAGCATCTTAATATCGAAGGATGATTATCTTCTTGCATGTGGTAGTTATGTAGAATTGAACTCTGTAAGAGCAAAGATAGTTGAAGACCCGAAAGATTATAAATGGAGCAGTTACAGTGTATATGCATATGGGAAGAAGGATTTGATAGTAGATGAACATTCAATCTACAAAGACCTATCAAAAGACGAAGCAGAAAGAAGGAAGAAATACAGGGAATTTGTAAGAGGGATGATTAAGGAGAAAGAAGCAATGAAAGGCGAGATGAATAAAAGGGTGTTATACGGCAGTGAAGATTTTATAGAAAAGGTGACTAAGAAATATAAAGTTGAAGCAGTGATAAAGCCGAAGGGGAGGCCAAGAAAGGATGAAGATGATGAAAAATAGAACCGTCCCATTTTTCCCATTTTTTTTATGAAACAGATATTAGCGATATTTCTGGTGGCTCTATCGTTTTTCTTTAGTCCTGTTACCTCTGTCCAAGCATCCGAGAAAGTGATTGATATTCCTACACGCCCCGGTGTAACGCAACGATTCCTCTATCTATCTCCAGAGAATCCTAAAGCCGCTGTTATCCTGTTTGCCGGCGGCCATGGCGGACTCCAGATATCTCAATCAGGCACGTTCACATGGGGGGAAGGAAACTTCATAGTGCGAACACGTCACCAATTCGTTGAACGAGGTCTGGCAGTAGCGGTTATAGATGCCCCTTCTGATCGTCAAAGTCCTCCATTCCTCGGCGGCTTCCGTCAAAAACCCGAACATGTCGCAGACATAAAGGCCGTAATTACATGGCTCAAAAAACAAAACAATGTGCCCGTCTGGCTTGTCGGAACGAGCCGAGGAACCCAATCCGCTGCCTTCATTGCTACACAGCTCGGTTCCAAGGACGGCGGCCCTGATGGGCTGGTATTGACCTCAACAATACTGTCCGACGACAAAGGACGTCCCGTGCCTGAAATGCCGTTAGAAACAATTGCTATTCCTGTTTTAGCGGTCCACCATGAACAAGACGGCTGCAAGCATTGCTCATACAGTGAAATTCCGCGTCTTATGGAAAAATTGATGGCAGTTCCCAGAAAGAAATTGATCACCGTCAAAGGGGGCGAAAATCGTGGTGATCCCTGCAAGGCCTTTGCGTATCATGGCTTTAATGGCATAGAAACAGATGTTGTCGCTAGGATATCTGAATGGATCAAGCAAAAATAATAAAGAATAATTAGGGACACATCCCATTTGTGCTATTGTGCTATGAACAAGCATATAATAAGCCCAAGGGCTGAGGGACACTTCCCATATTTCATAAAAATCTTTACATATAAAGGATGTTAAATGATACTTAAGAGAACCAATCGCGTTTATTACACAAGGTCAGATGGTTATCCTCAAATCAGGGTCTATCACAAAAAGGGTTTAGGGAAGAAGATGCCGCGATACCTCTTGAAATGTGGTTGTTGCGACGAGAAGTTGGAAATATACTATGACGACGAAGGACTTGAAATAAATGGTGTGAACGGTTCGATAGATGATTGGCGTGAGATTTTTCTTCCACTATTGCGGATTAAGCAGAAAGGCAACAGGCTTATTGTCAAATAGTGTTAACCAAAAATATTAATTATCCTAACAACTCACTCCAGCTGACACGGTAAAACCGTGCTGCTGATTTCAGACGTTCTAACTCAAACCTTCTTAAACGCCAGCACCGCATTCACGCCGCCGAATCCGAATGAATTTGAAACTGCGGTTTTAATCTCAGCCTTTCTGGTTTCAGTGACATAGTTCAAATCACACTCAGGGTCTTTTGTCTTAAGGTTTATAGTAGCGGGAATTATGCCCTCATAAAGACTCATTAATGTAACAGCCGCCTCAAATGCGCCTGATGCCGCAAGCATGTGCCCTGTCATTGACTTTACAGCGCTTATCGGAATTTCATAAGCCCTTTTGCCAAAGGCAAGTTTTATAGCCTCTGTTTCTGCCTTATCACCGAGAGGCGTTGATGTGCCGTGCGCATTGATATAATCCACATCTACGTGCAATAACCCCCCTTCTTCCATCGCAATCCTTATCGCCCTTGCCTCTCCCTCTGCGCCGGGCCTTGTCTGATGGAATGCATCCGTGGTATTTCCGTATCCTATAATCGCGCCATAAATCTTCGCCCCTCTTTTTAAGGCAGACTCATAATCTTCAAGGACAAGAACAGATGCGCCTTCTGCAAGAACAAAACCGTCTCTCGTTTTATCAAACGGCCTGCTTGCTGAGGCGTCGTTTCTTTTTGATAATGCGCCTGACACGCCATACCCTTCTACGCACAGCCTGCATATCGGAGCCTCTGTGCCTCCGGCAAAAACAGGGCCATCGTATCCTGACTTTATCAATCTGTACGCCTCGCCTATTGCATTTGCGCCTGATGAGCAGGCATTCGATACGCCAAGACAGTGCCCTTTTATCCCGAGCTTCTGAGCCACATAAGACGCTGCGGCATTCACGCTTGTTGAAGGCATGAGATAAGGGGAAAGGCGTGATGCGTGATGCGTGGTACGTGATGCGTATATTTTTTCCAATTCCCTTTCAATTGTGGTAATCCCGCCTCTGCTTGAGCCGATAATCACACCGCCTGAAGCGAGTGACGAGTGACGAGTGACGAGTGACGAAACTTTATTTTTTTCTGATGGCTGGAGCAGTCCTGCATCTTCTGCCGCCATAAAAGAGGCAGCAACCGCATACTGAACAAAGGGATCAAGATGGGTCATCTCTTTTTGAGACAGATACAGTCCTGCATCAAAGCCTTTTAATTCTCCTGACATTTTCCACTTCATCGGGGGAACATCAAATCTTGTTAGAGGAGCTATGCCCGATAATCCTTTTTTAACAGACGTCCACGATTCATGGAATGAATTACCCAGAGAAGTGACTGCGCCGATGCCTGTTACAACAACTTTTCTCATTGTCAACTATGATAGCATATCTGGTTTACAATGACGCCAACTCAAAGCCTGCCGCCTCTTAAGTAGTTCCAGTCTTAGAACAAAAAGTTTTCCCTACCATTTCCTATGTTAATTATGTTATCTTTTCCAGAGAGGAAAAGGTGCCCGGAGAAATCCTGAAAAAGAAGCGTGAAGAATTGGGGTATAACCTCAAGGAAATTGCCAAGACCCTGAAAATAAGATCCGATTATCTAAAGGCAATTGAAGAGGGAACCTTTGAAAAACTTCCCGTAGAGGTTTATACAAAAGGCTACATCAGAGAGTATGCCAAATTTCTTAAAACAGACCCTGAAGCTGTTATAAAGGCTTATATAGAAAAGATATCGCCTCCTGTAATAGAAAAACAACCTGACCCTATTACTTCTGCTGAAAATACCATTAAAGAAGAGAAAACCGATAAAAGATACTCCGCGACTGCAATCACGCTGTCAGCAGTGGCAGTTGCAGCTTTATTAATTGCTTTATCCTTATTTGTTTTTGCTCCTGAAGAACCCAAAACGCCTCTGCCTGAAAAAACAGCGCCAACACCGCCCGCGCTGCAGAGCGTCAGCCCAGTGCAAGAAAAAGAAAATACTGAAAAAGCAAAAACAGAAGCTGCGGCAAATCCACAAGGAGAAAAAACAGCGAAAGAACACAGCCTTGAGATTCTCGCTTCAGACAAAACATGGATTCTTGTAACTATTGACAATACTGAGTCAAAAGAACTCCTTCTAAACAAAGGCGAGTCGGCAAAGCTTTCGGCAAAGAACGGCTTTTTTCTGAAAATCGGAAATGCCGGCGGAATCAAACTGATATTTGACGGAAAGGACATAGGAGCGCCCGGAGAAAATGGCAAGGTCATAACACTCAATCTTCCGTCCGATAAAAACTTCAACCGTTAAAAGAAACGACCTCCTTAAGAC
Organism: Nitrospirota bacterium; assembly: GCA_016195565.1. Taxonomy (NCBI): domain Bacteria; kingdom Pseudomonadati; phylum Nitrospirota; species Nitrospirota bacterium. The sequence goes on from JACPZK010000004.1 coordinate 122,924, forward strand.
AATGATTGACTTTAAAAAAATTCCGATATTCAGCACGTTAAACGCTTCCGACATGGAGGAAGCAAAACCTTACCTCATCCCCGCCAAATTCAAGAAAAAAGAGGTTATATTTTCCGAGGGAGATTCGTCCGACTGGCTTTATGTCGTAATTAAAGGCAAGGTCAAGATTACCAAGCTCTCACAGAGTGGAAGAGAAATCATACTTGAAATCATTTCTCCGATGGATTTTTTTGGCGGAGTTGCCGTAATGAGAGGCTTCCCCTACCCCGCAAATGCCGTTGCGATGGATGATGCGGAGCTTCTAAAAATATCACGCAGCAACTTAATGCGCATACTCGACAGATTCCCCAACCTTATGTATTGTATGGCGATGAATATAGGCGACAGAATCAAAGGCTCCCATGAGGCGTTGAAAAACATTGCTGTTGAAAAAGTTGAATCACGAATAGCCTCTTTGCTCATAAAGCTTGCTGATAAAGCAGGCAGCAAAACTGATGGCAGCATTACTATCGACATGAAACTTACAAAACAGGATATTGCCGAGATGGTCGGAACCACTGTAGAGACATCCATAAGGACAATGAGCAAATTCAAAAAACTCGGCATTGTCTCAGAAAAAAGCGGAAAGATATTTATAAAAGACTTAACCAAGCTTAAATCTCTTTGCAGTTAGCCCTTTACTCTGCCGCCTTTGAATAGAGTGTTGCAATCATGTTATAGAAAAACATAAAAATTGAGACTGCCTCAACCACTCCGAAAGCAGCGGTAATGCCTCTGTAAGAATCTGTCTGATTATAAATACCGAGAGTATAGAACAACAGCATTCCCACAAGACCAATATTCGCAAGCCAGAACTGAACCTCTCCTATAGTCTTGCTCTTCAAAAATCTGCCTGCAAATTTAGGGAGTATGTGGTAACCAACCCCAAAAATCATCATCGAAACCCATCCAAGCAGCATAAGATGAGAGTGCACAAACTTAAATTGCATCAAAGACGGATTGCCGAACATGAATATCCCAAGCACTGCGGCGATTGTGAGATACACAATGCTCATCAAGATAAAGTTTTTAACAAATCTGTCCATAAAGCCCTCCTGTGTTTTATTTATACATAAATTATATCATTACATATACGATTGCTATGATAAATGTCATAAAACGGCAGCTCTTAGCAATTAGCTTTATATGACATATATCATAGAACTCTTACCTAAATCAGTGTAATCTAAAATCAAGAACTTTAAAAATGGAGGTTGAAATGAAAGCAAATATAATTGAAGGATGCCCGTCATGCTCTTCTATTGGAGAGTTGGCAAAGGAGACCGAAGGTAAAAAGGACTACAGGCTTTCGCACTGGCCCATACAGATTAAGCTTATGGGAACGGTCATCCCGTTCCTTAATAATGCAGACCTGCTTGTAGCTGCTGACTGCACAGCCTTTGCCCTACAGAATTTCCATGAAAGATTCCTGAAGGACAGGAAGCTCCTGATAGGCTGTCCCAAGCTGGATAATGCGCAAGCCTATATTGAAAAGTTCACCGAGATATTCAGCAATATCCCCATTAAAAGCGTTTCATGTCTGAGGATGGAGGTTCCGTGCTGCGGAGGAATGACGGCGATACTAAGGGAAGCAATAAACAAGTCCGGGAAGGATATACCGTTTGCTGAGACTATCATAGGAGTTAAGGGTGATGTGCTTTCCGAGAGGGGAATATGACACATATCATAAACTTCTCTTCAGTTTATTGTTAAACTGAAAGCAAGAACAGGCAAAAACTTGAATGTAAAGGAGGCAGAGATGATAGCAACAAAGACAAAATTCACAAAAGACACCATAATAGGAGATATAGTAATGCACAGCCCTGCCGCATCAAATGTTATAGAAAAATACTTCGGCAACGGCTGCTTCACATGTCAGGGCATGAAGGTAGAGTCTCTTTCATTTGGGGCAATGATGCACAATGTTGACCCTAACAAGATTATTGAAGAACTAAACGCTTTGGAGGAATAAAATGGAAACAAAATGTTTTGTATGCGAAAAAACAGACAAGGGAGTTGTCTATCTTAAGTGCATCCACGAAGGAAAAGAAAAGTTTGTATGTGTGAGATGCCTGCCGGTTCTGATACACGGAGCGCATTAAGATAAAGCAATATTAACCGTCTGACAGATTATTTTCTATGGCATTTTAAATGGCGTTCATATCTAAACAGAATCCTTTTAAAATGCCAAACTCCTTTGCATACGGACAGAGTTCCTCTGCCTCGGTACTCCAAAAAGAAAAATCCGAAAACCTAAAAATATGATTTAAATCATACCCTTGAAAAATAAGTTCACTTATCCTAAGCACAATATGTTCTCATTATCACAATATCAGAATAGCACAATAGCTCGAATCGTTATTTGACTTCCATTCCAACTCTGCTATGCTTCACTTATAAGGGGGTGAGAAGCATAACAAAAAGCGGCAAAGCAGCAGGACATGTATTAACAACTCTTTAAATCTTAAAAAGGAGGGATTAAATGAAAAAGAGATTTCTTATAGCATTTATGGCAGCGCTTGCAATTTCCATGTTAATCGGAATCCATTACTCAAGTGCAGATGCGGAAAAGGCAAAACCGTATGCAGGGACAACTGCCAAGAAAGCAATGCCTGCAGAAAAAGCAGTTAAGGTTGAGACCTGCTATAGCTGCCATTCACCGATAAAAGAGCTTCATACAATGGGCAAACATGCAAAGGTTAATTGCACGAACTGCCATAGCGGTCTTGACAAACATCAAAAAGCACCCGGACCTGAGACAAGGCCTTCAACCAACACATCATGGGAGGCTTGCGGACAGTGCCACAAGGAGCAATATGACAGTTTTATGAAAACTGCCTATTACAGGCCTGCAAGAGATGAGAAATCACAGCTAACAAACAGGGCGCCTAACCCGTTCTGGGACAAACTTATGATGGGGCACGGCTTCACAAAGGAGCACAACCTCACAAGAAGCCACAACTGGATGCTCATAGACCATCTTATTGTTGACAGGGCATACGGAGGAAGGTTCCAGGGGAAAAACGGCTGGCAGTACATATTTGATAAGGGCAAGGCCTGGGATGTCCTTATGGACAAATATCCGCAAACCAATGAGCATAAGGCATTTATTCCTCAGAGCGCTGCCGCTGCAAATCCAGTTTGTCTTCAGTGCAAATCACAAGACAACATCCTTGATTGGGCCTATATGGGCGACCCGGATAAAGGCGCAAAATGGTCAAGGACATCCAATGTTGTTGAGGTTGCAAAGTCTATTCAACATGGCCTTAACTGTTTCCAATGTCACGACCCGCATGCTGCAAAACCAAGAATAGTCCGAGATGGTCTTATCGATGCACTGACAAGACCTGACGGAGATACCCTCTGGCACAAGGATCCAAAGAGGACCGGCATCAAGGTCATTGAAATGGGATTAAGGGGTTATACGAGGAAAATAGCGCTGCTTGATAAGTATGACACAAGGCTTCAGTGCGGGCAGTGCCATGTGGAATATAACTGTAACCCGGGGTATGATCCCAAAAATTCCGACACCTCAAAATACACTATCACAATGGCTGACAGAAGGACAAACCACTTCCCGTATAAGGACGTATTCGACCTTTATGACCATTATGTAAATAAGGTCAGCTTCCTTGACTTCAAACACACACTGACCGGCGGCCTCCTCTGGAAGGCGCAGCATCCCGAATCAGAGACATTCTATAATTCAAAGCATGCAAAGGCTGGCGCGGGATGCGACAGCTGCCACACACCAAAGGTTAAGGACAAAAAGACCGGGAAAACATACACATCCCACTTTGCAGTTACACCGAGAGTTCAGTTGAAAGAGACATGCCTGAAATGCCATTCCAAATGGACAGAAGAGCAGGCAAAATATTCCATTGACTCGATAAAGGCGCATATTAAGGGTAAGATGAGAAAAGCCGAGTTCTGGCTCTCTGCGCTCATAGACAAGATTGTTGAGGGCAAGAAGGCTGGACTTGCTGAAGACGTTATCAACAAGGCTCAGAATCAGCATCTACGGGCTCATATCCTCTGGGAGTACTGGACTGCCGAAAATTCTGACGGTTTCCACAATCCTGAAATGGCAAGGGAATCTCTGACAAAATCAGTTGATGAGTCACTGAAAGGCATCAAAATCCTTACTGATGCAATGACTGCAAAAACAGCAGCAAAGTAATAAAAAGATTCAAGCAGAAGGGTCTGTTTATGACCCTTCTGCTTTATCTGAACCCGCATCCAGTTAAAGTTTTAATTCCTTTTACCGAAGCAATGCATCAAATCAACCCTTGCATTTTTAAAAAATTGTATTATGATTTAAATCATAGAAGTAAAACACGGTTTAACCTTAAAATTATCCAAAACAACAACCGGATTATCACCGGAAATCTTGAAGGAGGTGTTTATGAACAATAAGGCTGCAAAAAATCTTTTCATCTACGGCAGTCTCTTCTTCTTTGTTATCTTTGTTGCCCTCACAGTTGACACTATGGGGAAACTTGACAAGAGGGCACCTGAGATAACAGAAGATGTGAATGCTGGGAAAATGGCATGGCACAAATATGACTGCATCGGATGTCATACCATTTTTGGAAACGGTTCTTATTTTGCGCCCGACATGACAAAGGTCGCTGAGAAGAAACCAAAGGAGTATCTTAAAAAGTTTCTGATGGATCCAAAGGCTGTCAATCCAAAGACATCAATGCCTAAACTTGGAATAAGCTCTGAAGAGGCTGACAAACTGTTAGCGTTCCTCGAATGGACTTCAAAAGTCGACACCAACGGCTGGCCTCCAAAACCAATTCTTGCCACAGCAGCAGGTGTTGGAGGAAAAGAGCTTACAGAAGGACAAAAAATTTATCGGTCGTCAATCTGTTCCAACTGTCACATGATAAACGGAATCGGAGGTACAACGGCACCTGAACTTACTAATGTCGGAGCTAAAAGAGACAGGGCCTGGCTCATAGGCCATTTCAAAAACCCGTCAGCATATGTGCCCAACTCTGCAATGCCTGCTTTTGGGAATCTGAAAGAAAAAGAGCTTAATGACTTAACCGATTACATGCTTACGCTTAAGCAGGAGGTGACTAAATGAGCATAAAATATGAAAGCCAAAAATTAGCTCAGAATTTCTATACATTTGCCGTGCTTCTGTTCCTGGTACAGGTAGTGGTCGGCATAATAGCTGCCGTTCAGTTCATCCGGCCCGACTTTTTCATCCTGAACTTCAACATAATAAGGACTCTCCATATCAACGCCCTTGTGGTGTGGTTGCTTGTGGGGTTCATGGGCGCAACCTATTATGTTGTTTCTGAAGAATCGGAGAGTGAGTTATGGAGCCTTCCCCTTGCAAAATTCCAGTTTTGGGCAACGGTTGTAGCAATAACATCAGTGGTTCTCGGCTACATTATTATGGGAATAAATCCACAGGCAAACACCCTTGTATTCGGCACAAGGCTTTTAAATGAGGGAAGGGAATATATTGAGGCCCCGCGCTGGGCAGACATCCTGATTGTCATATCAATTCTCTTGTTCCTCCTGAACTGTTTTATGACCGTGCTCAAGACAAAGAAGTGGACAGGCATTCAGGGTGTTCTCCTCGGCGGCCTTGTTTTCCTCGCCCTGATGTATCTTCCCGGCATGATGTACACAAAGAGCATGGTAAAAGACCAGTTCTGGTGGTGGTGGGTTGTGCATCTCTGGGTTGAGGGCGCATGGGAAATAATCGCAGGCGCACTGCTCGCTTTTATGTTGATGAAGCTTGTCGGAGCAAAGAGAGAGGTAGTTGAGAAATGGATGTATGTTGAAGTGGGCCTTGTTATGTTTACAGGAATTCTCGGCATAGGCCATCACTATTACTGGATTGGCACGCCGTCTTACTGGCTCTGGGTCGGCGGTATATTCAGCTCGCTTGAGCCGATTCCATTGCTTGTGATGGTATGGGACGCATTCAGGACAACGAGAGAAACAAGAAACGTAACCAATAAGGCAGGGCTTTATTATACAGTAGCTCATGCGATATTCAACTTTGTAGGCGCAGGGCTATGGGGTGTAATACACACACTGCCGCAGGTAAACAAATGGACTCATGGCACACAGATAACGGCAGCGCATGGACATCTTGCATTCTACGGCGCATACGTCCTTCTTGTCATGGCAATGATATATGTAACACTTCCTGCAATCAGGGGTGTTAAGGAATTTAATCCATCAAGGGCCTTTCAGTCATTCTGGTGGATGACAATCTCGATGGTATTAATCGTTCTTACGATAACAGGCGCGGGGATGGTACAAGTCTATATGGAAAGACTCATGGGGCTTGATTATGTGGCTGTCAAGAGTATATACAATCTCTGGTTCTGGATATTTAGGGCGATATTCGGTGTCGGCTTTCTCATCGGCGTGGGGATATTTGTAGTGGATTACTTCAAGCTTGGGAAAGAGCCTGCTACGGCAAAGGCATAGCTTAAAAATACGAGGGCGGTTGAAACCGCCCTCGTATTCGTCTATCATATCCGTATGAAAAATTTTCTCCTGATTTTCTCCATCACTGTTTCTTTATCATGTATTTATATTTCTAATTATTTTCATAATCGCCCTCTGGAGATGGTGGTAAAATCATAATTATGACTTATATCATAGTGCGCTCTCACCTTTATGTGTTATTAATAAACCATGAAGCTGACAATATACAGAAGAATTACTCAGGTGTCATTTATACTGCTCATCTTTCTCATGCCGGTTCTGGACATCCTCAGATACGACACTGCAACAAAAGAACTCATAGTGTTCGGTCAGTCCTGGAGCCTCGGACTAAAAGAGGGTTTTTATGCCGACCCGTCAGCTTCCGGAGCATTTCATATAGCCATTCAGTTTTTCCTGAAGGCAATACTCCCGTGGCTTTTTATTCTCGCGATATTTCCTTTACTCGGCTATCTCACAGGCAGGTTATTCTGTGGATGGCTCTGCCCCGAAGGGACACTCTTTGAGCTGTCTGATTATCTGACCTTAAAGCTTACAGGAAGAAGAAGTCTTTATACTAAGAAGCCGAATGACCCTGACACATGCAAAACCAATAAGCTGATTTACCGAGCTTTAGCATTTGCAAGCGCAGTGATAATTCCGCTTATTGGAGGCATAGCGCTCACAGGGTATTTTGTAGCTCCGAAAACCATTTGGAGCCAGATAATAAACTGGGATTTTACATTAGGGGTAAAGGCAGGCATTATCGGGGTTTCCATATACATGCTGATTACTTCAATATTTGTCAGGCATACGCTCTGCAAATTCGTCTGCGCTGCAGGCCTTATGCAGATGCTTTTTGGATGGATAAGCCCTCTTTCCCTGAGACTTAAAATGGATGTTGCAAGGAGTAGAGATTGCACTGACTGTAAAGAATGCGAGAAGGCATGTTTTATGAATGTTATTCCAAGGAAAAATAAAAGGGATATCTCGTGCGTGAATTGCGGCGCCTGCATAGCTGCATGCAATAAAGAACTCGGCAATGGCAAAGGGCTTTTTCATTATAGCTTTGGCGAAAAATGCACTTCGCCCATGGAAAATTCTAAGAACCTGACCGAGATACCATCTTATCCCTTACAGAAAGGGCGGGAAGGTGTTAAAATTAAAGCGTTATGAAGGAGGGATATATGGAAACATTAGACCTGAAGAAGTTAATTAAATTTCAGCCTGACAGGATTTCAAGAGAGATGCTTTCTGACAAGCCTGAGATGCGCATTGCCTTGATGTGTTTAAACGAAGGGCAGAAACTTGAACCGCATAAGGCGCCATTAAGGCTTCTCATGTACTGTGTTCAGGGCAAAGGAACATTTATCGTCGGAGATGAACGCATTGAGGCAGATGAAAAAACATACATACTCTGTGACCCGATGGTGCCTCACGGCTTTGAGGCAGACAAAGGCGAAAAACTTGTGGTTATGGCTGTTGTTACGCCGGTTGAATAGGCAATAAATATTTTTAAAGCAGTCAAGGTATAGTGGTCACTAAAGCCAATATTCAGGATATTTTCTGTTTCTTGAAAGGTTATTTACAATAAGCGCAACAATCAGAAGTACGACTGCTCCTGCTCCGGCAGGGACAAAGGCATAAAGAAATCCAAGGTTGTGTATCTTTTCGCCTCCAATAACGGCAATTAATGCCGTAGCTCCGCCGGGAGGGTGAAGAGTCTTTGTTACAAGCATCGCAACAATAGCAATAGATACTCCAATTGCAGCAGCAAGCCATATCATTTCACCGAATAACTGATATGATGCGACACCGATAAGTCCTGATATTACATGCCCGCCCACAAGATTTCTCGGCTGTGCCAGCGGGCTTTTTATTGCGCCATAGACAAGCACTGCGGATGCGCCAAAAGAACCTATTATCAGAGTGAGATCTCTCGGCTCAAAATATTTTGAAGAAAGGTAACCGCAGATGCCAATGCCAATCGCAGAGCCAAGCCATGACCAGATAACCTCTGGTAATCCTACAGCAGGTGGTCCCTTCGCACCTCCAGCCATTTTTATAAAATATTCCTTAACGCTCATTTTTTATTTAACGCTCTTTGGGTTTGCGCATGCCCGTCTTCGCCGCACCACAGCCCTTACATGCCCTGCCGCCTTCAAGCGTGATTAGCGCATTATCCCCATCTAACCTGATTACCGTTCCGTTTTCTGTTACTGTAGGATTCATGTTAATAACATTCTAACCCATTATAATCGCCCCGGTTATGATTTATCTCATAGTTGTGCCCGTTTTTTAAATTATGTCATGGGCCGTATAATGCTTGCCTTTATTGCTGCTTATATCACCGCAACGTATATCTTTACTCATCACATGGAAGGCGTGATTTTAAAGAGTGCTTCCCACAGATACGGAGGAAGCGGAATTTGACATCCTCTAAAAAGTGTGATTTAATTCAATTAACATATAATCAATATTGCCAAATAATAGGTTTGTTTATGGCAGAGGTGAATGTTAACAAGGAAGTTTCAGGCGAAAAGAATGGGGTAACTAACATGTATGACTTAGCTAACTTCAAAATGAGCCATATGATTGAGTGTGGTACCGCCCTGCGTCAGCTAAGTGTGGGTGCACAAAGCATGGAGGAAGTGGCTAACCGGATTGTTCACTACCTCTATGACCATCTCATTGACCAGCAAACCGGCGAGAAGGAGTGCGCTTTGGTCCGTTTGTACAAAACGCACCCTTATGGAGAACTTGACGAAGAACTCCAAGAATTTGCCCGTGCACTGCTGGGCGGCCATCCTGAATTGCCTGAGATTAAATGCCTGACGCTGTTGGCGACTGCTGGTAAAAGACCGGCGTGGAACTCAAGGAAAAATTCCGTCGGACACAAGGCTATCCCCTTGTATAGTGAGCAGACAGTCACGCGGATTCCGATGATTTTACGACTCATCCAACAGTTCGGGTTAGAGATCAGCCATGTGGTAAAGCCGGACCCGGCTCTGCTGGTGGAACTCGAGCAGAAGACTTATAATGTGTTCTACGTATCTGAGGCGGTTGGAAGTCCCTTTGTCCCGGCTCAAGAGGAATTCGTAATTCCATTCGGAATCAAGTCAGTGCTGGGGTTTGGTGGCATGCTGCCTTCGGGCGACCTGTTCGTGATCATCATATTCTCGAAGGTTCATATCTCGCAGGAGACCACTGAGCTGTTTAAGACACTAACCTTAAATGTAAAGATGGCCGTGCTGCCTTTTATGACTGGACCGATCTTCGCATGACACAAACCAACGCTATCAAGGGATGGTTACGATGAGAGGCGAGAACACGAACTTTGAAACTGAAGTGCTCAAGACACATATTGTCGGAGTAGAGGAATTGCTTCGGGTGCATGAGCAGGTGTCGCTCCAACAAGCCCGAAAACTCGAGCACACTCTTGCGGAACTTGAAGACGCAAAACTTCAAGCAGAGGGTGCAAATAAGGCAAAGAGTGAATTCCTTTTGAATATGTCGCATGAACTGAGGACGCCGTTGAATTCAGTTATAGGCTTTTCAGAGGTTTTGACTGAAGGACTGGCAGGCAGCATCACAGACGAGCAGAAAGAATATGTCCTGAATATATGGAAGAGCGGCAGACACCTTTT